>JAATFC010000218.1 GCA_015655435.1 Chitinophagales bacterium
AGTAATATCTGAAACGGATACTAAAAAAACGGGTCTGAATATATCGTTTTTTCCATCGTTATTTGGCGTGAAACCTGTCGGTATAAATACATACTCTTTACAAGGAATATTCTTCACATTTATCGAATCTATTCCAATACAATTGTGTTGGTCCTCAACCTGTAGCCAATATAGACCATAATCATTTTTTACTTTTATGGAATCCGTCGTAGCTCCGGTACTCCATAAATAATTGATAAAAGGCTGTGTTGGTTTAATGGTTACGGTCATGTAAGAACATTTGTTTATATCCTGAGGTAGAAAATTTTTAGGATTTTCTTTTATAGAAACAACAGCAAATGTATCACTATTGATATAGCAATCATCACTATTTTTTACTCTAACCCAATAATTGTCTAAACCATTGATTGTTATCCTTGGTGTTGTCTCTCCTGTATTCCACAAATATTCTTGAAAAAGATTGCCGGCATCCAATACTTTCGATTCCCCTTCACACAGCCAATTCAGAGGAAAACTATTAGTATCGAAATTTTTAACAGTAAATGTATTCAGTGATTTGCAGCCTAAATCGGTAATAGCAGTTACAGAATAAATTCCCGGAACAACTTTTATAAATGCAGTACTTTCCCCTGTACTCCATTCGTAAGACTCATAAATGCCATTTGTTTGCAATACTGCAAATGAGTCTTTGCAGACATATATAGTTGTACCGAATAAAGATGTCTTTTTAATCTTAAAATCAACAACCGTAACAATGCTATCACAGCCTAAAACATTTCGTATAGTATCATTGTAGACACCGTCTATTGAAATATTTTTGCCAGATGGAAGCGTGTAATAATTACCAGGACATATCTCCACTTCCTTTTTATCAACTTGTATTACTGGACAAGTACATTGCACAGTATAAACATTAGAATATACTTTGCAACTAGTAATACCATTACTTACCAGTAACCTAAAAAATCTAATACCCGATTTTGGTACAACATCATAGTTTGCCTCCGTTGCATTTTCTATATCAGTCCAAGTATTATTATCTACACTTTCCTGCCACTGATATACATTTTGGGCATAACACGCTTCTACCTTAGAATTTAAGGTTAGGCTTTGACAAGTATTTGCCGATGACCCGTCAAATCCAACCGCACTTATTGTAGTTGTAGGCCCTGCAGGACGAAAGACTATATCATCCAAACCAAGGTCATTGCCACTCGATCCTGCAGTAAGATTTTTCATGCGCAATACAACAGTCGATACGCCTGGAGGTGTTGTAAAATAGAATCCATATTGTAACCATGCGTCTGCTGAACTGAATTTAGGTATATATCCTGTACTATATGAATTTAAAACTGTCCCATCCGTAGTTTCTATACTAAATGTTACACTAGGGTCAACACCGACATATATGCAGGCATTCAATAACCAGGCTGAAAACTGGTAAACATTTCCTTCGCATAATCCCGTAACCGTCCTTACATAAAAATCACTTGGCTGACTAGATGCATTTATCATCATAAAATAACCGTTTGGGTCACCCGTGTGATCTGTGAAAGAATGCCAGTTCTGTAATTGACAGGGTTGCTTTACAAGTAAAGAGTAGTTATTTTCATAATATACACATGAATTGTTAGTATATATAAGATTTGTTATACCCGGAGGCAAGGGTGAGCCTACAGAATTGATATTTGAACCCGCTCCAAATGTTTCATTCAATACGGGATTACCTAAACTGCCATTACAGGGATTTGAACCATAAATTTGAGCTCCTACATAAGATATTTGAAATAGTATTAATAAAAAAGCTAATATTATGGTTTTCATCATATAAACTTAAAAGTATGCTACAATTTATTTATAAAAACTATGTCGATGGGATAAATTTATACAACTAAGAAAAATTAGAATAATTATATGGATTTCTAACGCCAAAACAATCAATTGTTTTTTAACTTATTCACACAATCATGTTAATAATTGCTTAACACAGTTGATAAGCCTTCTTTTTGAAAAAAAATCTGTGAAGAAAATTGGAATAAAAAAGCCGAATTTTGACAAAAGAAAAGATACTCGGAAGATGCACACTTTTTATGGGCTGTTAATGCACCGTCAACTTTGGTTAATATTGAAGTAACATAGCTGATGTGTATTGTGAATTGCTAAAATGTGAATAAGCTAAAATTCTCAGCTTGAAACAGCCATAATTTAAACTGGGCACAAAATGTGGATAGATGTCAATAAACATGAAGTTATTAAGTCCAACATTTGTGTATAAACTAGTTATCCCGATATCCACACCCGTAATAGTAGTAGTTGATTATATAAATAAAAGAATATTATAAATTAATACGGTAGATATGAACATAGATATTGATTTGGAAAAAATTGAAACAAAAGGCTTTCTGGATATAGAGATAGACCCAACCTTGGATTTGTTTGAAGAGATAAACAAACTCAAGAAAGAAAAGAATGCGGTTATATTGGCGCATTTTTATCAGGATGGGGATATACAGGATATTGCGGATTATATTGGTGATAGTTTAGGGTTGGCGCAGAACGCTGCCAAGACGGATGCAGATATGATTGTATTTGCTGGTGTTCATTTTATGGCGGAAACTGCCAAAATACTGAATCCAACAAGAAAAGTAGTGTTACCTGATTTAAATGCCGGATGTTCATTGGCGGACAGCGCGCCTGCAGATGCTTTTAGGAAGTTTAAGGAAAAATATCCGGATCATATTGTAGTTTCTTACATCAACTGTACGGCGGATATAAAAGCATTGAGTGATATTATCTGTACGAGTAGCAATGCAAAAGCTATCATTGACAGTATTCCGGAGGAACAACCTATAATATTCGCACCGGACAAAAATCTGGGTGCTTATATCAACAAGGTTACGGGGCGTAATATGGTACTATGGAACGGTTCGTGTATGGTTCATGAGATTTTTAGTTTGGAGAAGATTTTGCGCCTTAAAACACGTCATCCAGAGGCAAAGGTATTGGCTCATCCAGAATGCGAAGAGGCTGTATTGAAAGCTTCTGATTTCATAGGAAGTACAACTCAGATTTTGAAATATGCACAAAATGATGATTGTCAGACGTTTATTGTTGTTACGGAGACGGGTATTCTGCATCAGATGATGAAAGATAGCCCGCACAAAACTTTTATTCCTGCTCCTCCGGACAATGGTTGTGCTTGTAACGATTGTCCGCATATGAAACTCAATACACTGGAAAAGCTTTATTTGTGCATGAAATACGAACAACCCGAATTATTGATGGATGAGACTATACTTATTGCCGCAAAAAAACCTATTGAAAGAATGTTGGAAATAAGCAGACAAGCTGGTTTGATAGGAGGGTAGTTGAATGTCCAATAGATAAAATGAGTAAGCCTAACACAATTTTATATTAGGCTTTTACTCATTTTATAAAGTTAGGCTTAATTTGAAGTCCTTTTCCTGTTGAACATTGTGGCGAATGGGTCATTGTAGATCCTGTTCTTTTTTGCTATGTATGTTTTTTGGGCATTTTCAATGTATTTTCCTAGAGCTACTTCGTTCATCAATGTAAGGGAATAATAATCGGGTCTATATTCTTTCATGAAAATATCAATATCCGAACTGTCCATTTGCGTTAAGTCTGAAACCAGTTTTTTGGTGAATCGATGGTTGATGTATTGGTATTGCTCTTCGTCAATAATGTTTTGCTTGTACATTTCCTGCCGCTTGTTGTAGGCAAAACGGAAAGAATTAATCAAAGCATCCAAGTCTACACCCACGCCAAATGTTCCTTCAGGTGCCTGTCCAAGTCTAAATCCACCTTTATCAGGATGAAATATTTTGTCGTAGGCCAGTCTGTTGGCTATGGAATCCTGACGGTAAGTATTGGTATAGACTGTAACGGGTGTTAACCAGTGTTTGTCGTTTGGTAATGGAGATTTAACGCTTAGTCCGACGTTGAATTGGTAAGTGTATTTTACCGTGTCTACCGGATATTTTAAAGTGTTTTTTCCTTTATAATTAAACCATATGGAATCGTTTTTTCCATTGACTCGTATATTGTAGTTTCCGATGGAGTCAGTCATGGTTTTGTAGCCAGAAGACGTTAACACTTCTACGTTTGGGATAGGTACATAATGCGTTTCGTCATATATTTTACCTTCGATTCTGTTCTGCGCAAATGTATTTTTGCAAAAACAGACTAATATAACCCATAAAATAAAAAATGAACTTTTCAGTATTATTACCACATTCAAAAATTTCAATCTGTAATATTACGCGGGATAATCGGTTAATAGTAATAAAGAATATTTAAAATTGTTTTATAACTATATTTATAGTTATCTTCCCATATACACCATCAATATTTGAATATCGCTGGGATTAACACCACTTATACGACTTGCCTGACCTAAAGTCTGCGGGCGTATCTGTTCTAGTTTCAGCATAGATTCTTTTCGTAAAGCTGAGATTTTGCTATATTCAAAATTGTCCGGAATGCGTAGGTTTTCCATTTGGCTCATTCTTTCTACGAGTTCTTCTTCTTTTTCAATATATCTTTCGTATTTGATTTGGATTTCAGCCTGTTCTATTTCCTCGTCAATATAGCTTCCGGTTTCTTTTTGCAAAGTAGGAACAGATGCTATTATTGGTTTCAATGCCACATCCGGACGCAAAAGTATTTTTGCGGCTTTTTGTTTTTCGGCTAATGGAGCTGAATTTACTTCTTCCAAATAGGAATTGATTTCTTCTGGTTGTACACTTGTGTTGCGTAGTGCATCCATGATGATGTTAACAGCCTCTTTTTTCCTTTCTACTTTTTTCATTCTCTCCTCTGTAGCCAAACCTAAATCATAACTCAAGGAAGTCAAACGAATGTCTGCATTGTCTTGTCGCAAAAGTGTTCTGTATTCTGCGCGACTTGTAAACATACGGTAAGGTTCTTTAGTTCCCTTGTTGACCAAGTCATCTATTAATACGCCAATATAAGCTTCGTTTCTTTTTAAGGTAAAAGCTTCTTGTTCTTTGATTTTCCTGTCGGCGTTGATGCCAGCCATTAATCCTTGACAAGCAGCTTCTTCGTAACCAGTCGTTCCATTTATCTGCCCGGCGAAAAATAAGTTTTCTACCAGTTTGGTTTCAAGTGAAAGTTTCAATTGAGTAGGAGGGAAGTAATCGTATTCGATGGCATAGCCGGGACGGAATATTTTTACGTTTTCAAATCCTGGGATTTCTTTCAAGGCTTTGTATTGGACCTCTTCAGGTAAAGAAGTGGAAAAACCGTTTACATAGATTTCCACTGTATTGAAACCTTCTGGTTCAACGAAAATCTGATGTTTTTCTTTGTCTGCAAATCTGTTGATTTTGTCTTCAATACTCGGGCAATAACGAGGACCGACACCTTCAATACGCCCAGCGTACATTGGACTTTTATCAAAACCTGTTTTTAAAACCTCGTGTACGGTAGTATTGGTGTATGTTATGTGACAACTTCTTTGCTGTTCGGGCTTTATTTTTGGGATATCTAGAAAAGAAAATCCTGTAATAACATCGTCTCCTTTTTGTTCAGCCATTTTGGAATAGTCCAAACTACGTGAATCGACACGCGGAGGAGTTCCTGTTTTTAGCCTATCGCTTTCAAATCCTACGGAAACGAGCTGTTCCGTAATTCCTGTAGCGCCTCTTTCAGCAATACGACCGCCACCAAATTGCTTTTCTCCAATATGAATAACCCCGTTTAGAAAAGTTCCACTAGTTAGGATAACAGCTTTGGATTTAATTTCATGACCCATTTGAGTAGTAACACCACAGGCTTTACCATTTTCTATCAATATGCCAGTAACCATATCTTGATAAAAATCCACGTTTGGTGTTTGTTCAAGCATTTCTCGCCAAGTAGTAGCAAACAGATTTCTGTCACTTTGCGCCCTTGGACTCCACATTGCGGGGCCTTTGCTGCGATTTAACATGCGAAATTGAATCAAACTTTTGTCTGTTACAATGCCGCTATATCCACCCAAAGCGTCTATTTCCCTTACAATTTGACCTTTTGCAATACCGCCCATAGCTGGATTACAGCTCATCTGCGCTATTACTTGCAGGTTCATCGTAATGAGTAAAACTTTATTACCTAGATTGGCCGCTGCTGCTGCTGCTTCACAGCCTGCATGACCGGCACCAGCCACTATTACATCGTATTCTTGAAACATATTGCAAAGGTAGGTTAAGAAAGGAATAGCCAATACCTATCCAAACTTTTTAAATAAAGATTGTTCTGTCAATATATCTTTAAAGGACTTACCGCTATTGAGTTGACTATATTCCTCAACGGAAAAATCCCTGAGTGTTTCTAGATATTCTTTATTTTCCGATATAAATTTTTCTAAAACATCTGTACTCTCTATCGTGGATACTTCCAAAGCACTTATTTTATCTACCATTTTCTTGCAGATAGAGTAGTTTGTTTTCAGATAGAGTTCTTCGAAATACGCTTTCGCTGTTAAAATATCAACCCTATTACCTTTTACGTTGTTTAAATCACCCTTTTCTACTCTTATATTGGTAAAATTCCAACATAGTTTCAAGTCGTCTTCGCTGTTTAAATCGAAATAAGCAATCGGTATAATATGATCAAATTGCCATTTGGAAGAGAAATCATCCCAAGAAAACTGCTCTCCGAACTGTAATTCAATCCATTTTCTGAAGTTAATGGCATCTATTCCGAAATAAGGAGCGTAAACATAACTGCCATAACCTTGCAAAACATACCTTCTTAAAGCAATCTGCCATTTACGTTTTTCCTTAAATACAAACGAAGCGGAGTTATCTATCATTCTACAAAAGTAAAGAATGTTTATATTTTTATGTTCCACGAGTAACTGTGTCGATATAACACCGTGACTCGTGGAACGTTTTGGGAAGTATATTGCGATGTTTGGTGTTTAGAAAAGATAAGGTATCCAATATTGGATACCTTATCTTAGTAGTATTGTTTGATAGTAAGGAAGTTGTTATTTGTTAAGATAAAGCCCAATATAAAAATCTTCTTTGCTACGCATCAATTTGCTGTCTTTTTCTGATTTGTCTTTGTATCCGCAAAGATGTAAGGAACCGTGGAAAATGACACGCAAGATTTCGTTTTTTAAGGGTTGATTCAGATTGGCTGCATTGTCTTTAATTCTGTCGATACTGACGTAGACTTCTCCAATGGTTTCATCTGTCTTTTCGCTTAGGTCAAAAGTTACAATATCCGTATAGAAATCGTGTTGTAGATACTGCTTGTTTATCTCCAAAAGATATTCGTCCGAACAAAAAATGTATTCAATATGGTCGAGTTTTTGTTTTTCCAATCTGAATAAATCCTCGACAGCGGCTTTGATTCCGGTTTTGTCTGCTATGTTTAATTTTCTGTCTGCGTAATGGAAGGAAACTTTTTTCACGTCTTGTATTTGTTTGAATGTCAAAATTCGGAAATATTTTAAATTAATCCATTTACAATCCAAAACACGCTTAACTTAGCGACTCATTGTCCAATACAAAAACCATGAAGAAACTGTCTGAATTGAAACCCGGTGACAAGGCGATTATACAAGAATTTGCTAACGATGACTTTTCTATCAAATTGATGGAGATGGGTTGTATTCCGGGCGAGGTAATAAGGGTGGAACAAATTGCTCCTTTGGGAGACCCAATATCTATTATTGTTGTCGGTTATCATCTGAGCCTTCGTATTTCCGAAGCGGACAATATATTGGTTACTTTAGTTGATTATTGATTTATATAAAACTTATTTGAAGAAAACAGTTTAATAAATTTCACAAATAAAAATTCGTAATTCAAATAATGAAAATCGGTTTGTATTTTGGTTCGTTCAATCCTATCCATGTTGGGCATCTGATTGTAGCGCAGCACGTATTGGACAATACGGATATTGACAGAATATGGTTTGTGGTTTCTCCACAAAATCCGTTCAAACCGTCCAAAACATTATTGAACGAATACGACCGTCTGGATTTGGTAAAGATTGCCATAGAAGACAATTTCCAAATGGAAACCTGCGACATTGAATTCAAACTTTCCAAACCTTCCTACACCGTCGATACACTTGCTTACCTAAAAGAAAAGTATCCTACACATGAGTTTTCTGTGATAATGGGCTCTGATAGCTATCAGAATCTGGATAAATGGAAAAACGCGGAAATATTGATTGACCAATATAGTTTCATCGTTTACCCAAGACCGAGTTTTGATGTAAAACCCAAAAGTGAAAAGACGGTTATATTGGATAACACGCCTTCATTGGAAATATCAGCATCCTTTATCCGAAACAATATAAAAGAAAGAAAATCAGTTCGTTATCTATTGACTGAACGCATTTGTGCAGAAATAGAAAAGAGAGGATATTACCTAAATTAAAACTAATTTTATAGTTTAACAAAATTAAAATCCTTCTTTATATTTTTCATAAGGTTTTAAAGTACATTTGTCAACTTTTAAGATATTTTCCACCGAATCTGTCTGAAAAGAAATTAAAACCGATATTGTAGCAAAATCACAGAACATTTCCGGAATGAAGAAATACATTTTTATTTTAGTCGTTGGTCTTTTGTCTTCTTTTAATTTGGTAAAAGCGCAGATAGAAACACGTGACTCCACAGAAAAGATTAACGATCTCATAAAGGCTTCGAAGGAACAAAGGGCAGAGTCCCAACCGAAAAAACACCATATCAACAAATACAGTGGTGTGGATCTTAGCCAGCGACCACACGACCATTTCATTATTGGATTTGGGGTTGCAGGCGTTTCCGGAGGGAATGATTCTTCGTCCACAAAAGGTTTTTCCAGACAGATTAATGTTGCTTTCATGTTTGATAAGCCGTTGTCCAATCCACATTTGAGCGTTGGTTATGGTTTGGGTTTTATGGGAACCAATCTCTTTTACAATGACAGATATTTGGACATCAAGTCTCAAACTACGACATTGCCTTTCGACGCACAGCGTTTCAGCAAATTCAAGCTGGTATTGAATTACCTGGAAATTCCTTTGGAATTGCGCTATGCGAAAAACATGGAACAACCACAGAAAGGATTCAAAGTTGCAGTTGGTGTGAAAGCCGGCTTATTGCTGAAATCATATACTAAAGGTAAAAATCAATTAAACGGAACGTCTTCCCTATACGGCAGCGGCTATATAGTTAAGGAAAGCGACAAAAGATTTTTCAACTCGACAATGTTAACCGGAACGATTAGAGTCGGTTACGGAGCATTCTCTCTTTTCGGAAACTATTCCATATTGAGCATGTTGAAGTCCGGAGCTGGTCCGGCAATGCGTCCTTATGCTATTGGATTTGCCATAAGCGGACTATAGTTTTTCCAACATAAAAATATTTAAACCACATAGGTTCATAGACCGAAAGTCTGTGTATTTATGTGGTTTTATTATTGTTCCTTATTGTAATTATCTTTGCATAATAAATTTTTAATACTTGATAATAGATAAAAACCAAAAGGTAAAGGAAGAAGAGAAAGCGGTGTTGGTTGGTCTGATGCAACAAGGACAGACGGAAGAACAAATCAATGAATACCTGGACGAGTTGGCTTTCCTTGCAGAAACGGCTGGAGCACACACTATCAAACGATTCTATCAAAGAATGGAACATCCGGATGGACGCACTTTTGTAGGAAGCGGAAAGCTGCAGGAAATAAAGGAATACGTAAAAGCCAAGAAGGCCGACCTAGTTATATTTGACGACGAACTTACTGGCGCGCAGATTAACAATATCCAAAAAGAGATAGAAACTAAGGTCATTGACCGCAGCAATCTTATATTGGACATATTTGCAAGAAGAGCAAGGACCTCACAGGCACGCGTACAAGTGGAGCTTGCACAATATCAATACCTGCTTCCCCGTCTGAAAGGGTTGTGGACGCACTTAGAGCGCCAAGGTGGCGGTATTGGTTCGCGTGGTCCAGGTGAAACGGAAATAGAAACGGACCGTCGTCTGGTTAAGGACAAAATAGCTTTTCTAAGAGGCAAACTCAAGGAAATAGACAAACAAGCTTTTACACAGAGGAAAGAACGTGGAGAATTGATAAGGGTTTCGCTTGTAGGTTACACCAATGTGGGAAAAAGTACGTTGATGAATCTTTTGAGCAAAAGTGAAGTTTTTTCGGAAAATAAACTGTTTGCGACGCTAGACACGACGACCAGAAAGATTGTTTATGAAAATACGCCGTTCTTGTTGAGTGATACGGTCGGATTCATTCGTAAACTACCGCATCATCTGGTGGAAAGTTTCAAAAGTACATTGGACGAGGTACGCGAAGCCGATATATTGATGCATGTCGTTGACATTTCGCATCCGCAACACGAAGAGCAAATAGCGGTGGTCAACAAGACTTTGCAGGAACTGAAAGCATTTGACAAACCAACTATCATGGTTTTCAACAAAATGGATCTCTATGCAGCAAAGACTTTTGACGAATGGCTGGGCGACGACGTCAAGAAACAACTGGAAGAAGAGCTTTTCCACAAATGGAGCAATATAACGGAAGGCAACAGTATTTTCATTTCTGCTACGGAAAGGGAAAACATAGAAGCTCTCCGCACAAAGATATTGGAAAGAGTGAGGAGCTTGTACAAAATACGCTATCCATACAAGGCCATCCAATATTAAAAAAATGGAAGAAGCAAATTGGTTTCCGGTTCAGATTCCAACTGTATGGCCATCATCCAATATATTTTTGGTGGAAATAGAGGGGAAAAAAATTTGCATTTCGATGTTTGGAAACCAATACTATGCTTATTCCGACATCTGTCCGCACGGTGGCGTTTCTCTTTCGGAAGGAGGAATATTGGTAAAAGAATGCATTATAGTTTGTCCATTACACAGCTATAAATTCAATGTAAAAACAGGTAGAAATATCTCGGACGAAGGCTATAAGCTGAAAACATATCCAATAAGAGTTTTAGATAATCATATTTTAGAAACCAACATATTGTAGTTTTTTTCATATTGATATTTTTTTATACTTTCTATGGTTTTTTATTTTAGATGCTTAAATTTTTTCAATATCTTTCGTAGGTAAACAAAAACTTACCTATGGATCATTGGAGTAACGAATATGTTACAAGTTCATCTATTTATGATGAAATGCGACTAGAAAATGGAACGGTTAGGATTCCTTACGAAAAAGTAGATCAATATATACAACATTTTGATCCGCACTCTTTCAGGGACAAAGAGAAAATTGCTGCAGACTTATTTATGAACCGCGGTATAACTTTTACGGTTTATAGTGAGAAAGAGGGAATTGAAAGGATATTTCCTTTTGACATAATTCCCAGAATCATCACAGGCTCAGAGTGGGCAACCATTGAGTCCGGAATTAAGCAGCGACTCAAAGCACTGAATCTTTTTCTCAAGGATATTTACGGAAAACAAGAGATTCTAAAATCTGGTGTCGTGCCGGCAGAGCTGATTGCAAGTTGCCCACACTATAACCGCGATGTTTTTGGCATCCGCGTACCGCATGATATCTACGTACATATCGCTGGGATTGACTTAATACGTGATTCCAATGGAGAATTTTATGTATTGGAGGATAATCTGCGTACGCCGAGCGGTGTAAGCTATATGTTGGAAAACAGGGAAATAACCAAACGAATTTTTCCTGATTTGCTTTCTGACAATAAAGTTCGTAGCATCTCGGACTATCCTCAGATGTTGCACAAAGTATTGAGAAGCGTTGCGCCACGCAATATGAACAATCCGACAGTAGTATTGCTTACGCCGGGCATTTACAACAGTGCATATTACGAACATAGTTTCCTTGCTAAATATATGGGTATCGAATTGGTCGAGGGAAGAGACCTAGTCGTGCAGGATCAGCACGTATATATGAAATCGACCAGTGGATTAAAACAAGTAGATGTAATCTATCGACGTGTCGACGATGAATTCCTTGACCCGCTTACGTTTCGTCCAGATAGTAGTTTGGGTGTTGCCGGATTGATGAGTGTCGTTCGCAGAGGTAATGTCAATATTTCCAATGCCGTAGGTAACGGAGTTGCTGATGATAAAGCTGTTTACAACTATGTACCGCAAATGATTCAATACTATCTTAACGAAGAACCAATATTGAAAAACGTTCCGACTTATAGTATGGAAAATATGGATGAGCGGGAATACACAATTGCCAATTTTGAAAAAATGGTTGTGAAAAAAACCAATGAGAGCGGAGGTTACGGACTCATCATGGGCGACAAGGCAACTATTGAAGAAAAAGAGGAAACGATAAAAGCTATCGAAGAAAATCCAAGAAACTATATTGCACAGCCTATCATTTCGTTGAGTACGGCCCCGTGTTTTATTGACGAAAAGTTACAGGCACGTCATGTCGACCTTCGCCCTTACGCACTGTGTGGACCGAGTGGCGTGGAAATAGTTCCCGGAGGATTGACGAGAGTTGCGCTGAAGGAAGGAAGCAAAGTCGTCAACTCTTCTCAGGGCGGCGGTAGCAAGGATACTTGGGTTTTGAATGAAGATAAATTCAATATAAAATTTTAATAAAATATGTTAGCCAGAACCGCCGATAATTTATATTGGATGTGCCGCTATATGGAAAGGGTAGATGTTGTACTTCGTGTGTTGTCCAATGGTTTTTATGTGAGTTACGATACCAATGATACAAAGACATTTGACTGGTCTTCCATCGTCAAGATTTTTTGTTATGGAACAGAGGAAGAAATAAAAGAAATCTCCACAAATGCCAACAGTGTTTTGCGTCAATTGATGGTAAAAGATACCAATAATTCGCTGAAGGAATTAATTACAAGAGCACGTGAAAACGCACGCGGAACACAGGATTTACTGACACGGGAAGTATGGGAAGCCATTAATGAAATATATCATTCCGTCAATAGTCTGGATGTAGAAGGAGATATTGCAAAAGGAGAGCAAATGGCGCTACTTGTAAAGCAATCTGATGAAATAAGAATTTATTTCGGTGTATTTGAAAATACGATGTCTCGAGGAGAGGGTTGGAATTTTATGAATCTTGGCCGGTTTATAGAACGTTCCATACAGACACTCAATTTTACGGAAGCCCAATTTGTCCAGGCTTCTAAAGATTCCTATGAAGAAACCATTAATATCCTGTATTGGAAAAACCTGTTGCTCAATATGAGCGGCTATGAACTAAACTTGAAATCTTATCGCGGCGGAGACCATTCGGAAAACATCATCGACATGATTTTCCTAAATGGATATTTCCCTAGAAGTCTACACTATACGACCAATAAGATTCAGTCTTATATATCCAATATCATCCGTGAGAACGACAATCCCAATAATAAACTTATCCAAAGAAAAACAGGATTGTTGACTTCCAGAATTGCGTATGCCGATATTGAAACGATTCAGGAAAAAGGAGTTCTTAATTTTATTAGGGAAATCAAGTCCGAACT
>JAATFC010000188.1 GCA_015655435.1 Chitinophagales bacterium
AATCTGCGATCAGATTGTATTGATTAATGCCGGAAAGAAACTATTGGACGGTTCGGTGGCGAAAGTGAAAAACGATTTTAAGGAAAATCTTTGGAAACTGTCATACACGGGAAATATTTCCAATCTGGATGAAAACCTTTTCAAGATATTTTCCCAGAAAGATGACGAACTTATATTGCAACTACATACCGATACGACGACCAATCAGGTGTTGGCTTACCTTATCCAACAGCAAGTAAACATTACAGGGTTTACGGAGATATTGCCGTCGCTCAATGATATTTTTATTCACCTAGTTGAAAATACAGGAACTGTAACACGCTCCTTTTCTAAATAATTTTTTATGAGTAAGATAGGTTTGATTGCCAAGAGGGAATTTTTGTCCCGCGTTAGGAAAAAGACTTTTCTAATGACAACTATATTGTTGCCTACTTTGATTATCGGGTTGTATGCACTGATTATTTATTTTTCAGTGAAGGCTCCTTCCGATACAATTGTAGCTGTTTCTGACAATGCACATTATTTTCAGGATAGTCTACAGGCTGATCCGCCTATTTATTTCAAATCCTTTCCCAGATTAGATAAGAAGCAACTAGAAGAACGATTAACGAAAAAAGAAATTGCTGCATACGTATTGATTCCTGCGGGTACGGATTCCAACGCAACATTGCAAATCGTATCGCAGAGTTCACTTTCTTTACAGACTAAACAACGTATCAACGATGCTGTTAATAGTGTCGTCAAGAAGCAAAAAATGCGCGATTTCCACATGACGACGGACGATATCCAGAAAGTCAATGTTCCTGCAACTATAAAATATGCAACTGTAGAGTCGGGTGATGACAGTATGATGAAGTCTGGTATTAGCTACGGCGTTGGTTTGGTAAGTGGATTATTGATTTACCTAGTGTTACTACTATATGGGATGGCAGTGATGCGTGGTGTAATGGAAGAGAAAGTCAGCCGTGTTGCCGAGGTTATTATTAGTAGTGTCAAGCCGTTCCAGTTGATGATGGGAAAGATATTGGGTATCGGTGCGGTTGGTTTATTGCAGTTCTTGATTTGGATAGTGTTGACGGTAGGATTGAGGATGATATTGATTCCTATGCTGTTTCCGTCGGTTGGCGATGCGATGAGAGGTGGAATGTCTGGTGGCGCGGACGCTTCGGAGGGCATCCACGCGATGATGGGAATGTTGTCCACTATTAATTTTCCTGTACTGATAGCGTGTTTTTTAATTTATTTCTTCGGTGGTTATTTGATTTATGCGTCTTTGTTTGCAGCAGTCGGAAGTGCAGTCAATGAAGACCCGCAGGAAGCGCAGAGCTTTTCGTTTCCGGTTACGATGCCGATAATTTTTTCCTTTGTAATCATGATGCAGGCAATCAATGAACCTCAAAGCGGTTTGGCTGTTTTTGGTAGTTTGTTTCCTTTGACTTCGCCAGTTGTGATGATGGCGAGAGTAGCGCAAGGCGTTCCCAATGTTGTTCCCTATTGGCAACTGGGATTGAGTATTCTGTTTTTGATAGTTGGATTTTTATTGACGACCTGGTTTGCCGGAAAGATATATAGGACGGGCATTCTGATGTATGGAAAGAAACCTACTTTGAAAGAAATCATCAAATGGGCTCGGATGAAATAAAATGGGAGAGCGATAAAAGATTTTCCGTTCTTTCTTTAATAATAACAAACCTTTTTGCTAAATATTCGCTTTTTGTTTTATAGGCAAAAAGCGAATATTTATTCTGCAACTTGTGTTTTGTTTTCTACTGATTTAAGCGTATTTACTCCTGCAATTGCCAATCCATTTTCGGGAAATTCCTTGAGTACTTGTTCATAGTATTCTTTTGCTTTTTGCCCGTTTCCTGTTTGGCTATAGCAAAATGCGATATTGCAAAGTCCCATTTCTTTATAGGTCATTCTTGATGAGCTTAAAAGTGTCAGAAAGCGGTATTTGTCTACCCAATTGTTTTTACTGAAGTATTCAACACTTTTTTCAAAATGAGGAAGTGCATCCGCAAATTTTTGTTGTCTCACAAGCTTGATTCCTTGCCTATGGTTTTTTGCGATTAACTTTCTGAGTACCAAAGTCAATAAAGAATATGTCAATGCTCCAAAAATAAAAGGTTCGTCCACGGCAGCCAAATGGTATAAATAAATGATGATCCCTATTACGATTAGTTGAGGGATAACAGATAGCCACGAAAGTTGTCTAATTGTCGGAACGTTTGATGTCATAATGTATGGTCTAATTTTTGAAAAAAAGCGCATGTGAAACGCATTCAGCGAAATAGTATTGCAAAAGTGAAGTTTAGTACATCTCCCGCCATTGCACCAATGGGCGGTTAGCTGCGATTTTATTCTCCTTCAATTTTTTCAAGGTCGATTGTAACCAGTTTTCATTAATTGTTTGCTTAGATCTATTGGTAATTATTTTCTGTTCCATTAAATCAATAAACTCATCATCGTTTAGATCTTCGATTGCTTCTAATGTTAAAGAGCTATAGTTGTCTAAATGATCCAATTCTTTTATTGAAATTTCTTTGATCCGAGGGTCTTTGCGCTTTGCTAGACCTGCAATGGCTTCATCTCTCGTGGTTTTGTCGGTATCAGTAACTCGTTACCATAAAGCTTCTCTGATTTCTAAATTATCAGTTTCTATCTACGAACCAATACCAAAAGTTGCCCAATCTCTTATGTCGGAATCTTTGTCTTTAGTAAGTTTTATAAGTGTTTTTATAGCATTGTCATTTTCAACTCCAGAGAGGGCAGAAGTTAGACTATATCTTATCGTTGCGCTTTTGTTAGATTGGAATTGACAAATTAAATCAATTTGACTTTCAGATAGGTTTTCGTTGTTGTGTCCAATGCCATATAATATTGAACTAACTGTTTTTATACTATTTTCAGTTTTTAGTAATTTGAAATATGTGTTTAGATTCCGATTTTTATGTTTTCTTGGGTATCCAAATTGCGCGAGAATGTTGATTCCAATTACTTTCTCAACGTTGTTCTCTGAATTGGTTAGCTCTGTTGCTTTTTGATATGTGGTTGTTGACTTTCTTTTTCGTAGCTCTCTAATGTAGTTCCAATAATTGGTTTTAGACTTATTTTTTAATAGTCTAGACAAAATTTCTTCATCTGTAAAAGTCGAAATCTTTTGCACATTTGGAATTTTTAAATGACAGCTAACGTAAAACTCATTGGCGAAATAGTTTGGACTGAAAGTTCAAATTTGCACGACAATAGGTCTATATGTTTTCACGAAGCTAAATTAATTTAAAAAAGTGAATGTGAAACACATTCGACGTAATGGTAGCACACCGCAGAGCACTTAACTTTAAGCCACCATATCGCCAAACCGAACTTAGCGACCGTTTTTTATTTTGTTCGTTTATTGGATAGATACTATTGTTTTATTGTTATCTTTAAGGTCGTTAAGTAACAAAAGTTATGAATATAAAATTGTCTTCGCCTCCTCCAACTGTTTAATATTTCTTTCAGAAATTAAACGAAGTATAACGCGGATTTTTTGTCGGTTGCTTTGTTATGCTCGTAAGTCAGTTTAGTATTAAACATTCAAAAGCGAGATAATTTTAAATGAAAAAGTCTTATTTGTTACTGCACATTGCTGTGCTGTTTATCGGGTTTTCGCCCGTTTTCGCTAAGGTAATTTCTCTCAATGAAGGATTACTAACCTGGTATAGAGTGTCCTTCTCTGCGATTATTCTGTTCTTCGTCCTAAAACTGTATAAAGTAAAGACAAAAATTAGTTTTAGGGAAAAATTTGATATTGCTAAAATCGGGATACTCGTTACTTTATCGTGGGTGTTCTTTTATGCGGGTATTAAATATTCCAACATTTCTATTGGTGTGGTTTGTTATTGTGTCGCAAGTTTTATTACCGCAGTTTTAGAGCCACTAATTATTAAAAGACAATTCCGCTTGTCGGAATTTTTATTGAGTGGCTTAACGATTATCGGTATTGGTCTGATTTTTCATTTTGATACTTCGTATCAGTTGGGCATTGCGTTAGGTGTTATTTCTCCTGTATTTTATACGCTTTACTCAATTTACAATAAAAAGTTAGTAGAACGCTACGACAGTAGATTAATCAACTATTATCAAATGTTGGGAGGAACGATTGGTTTGGGAATTTTACTTCCTGTTTACCTGCATTTCTTCCCTGTAAAAAGTGTTTTTCCAAATGTTAAGGACACTTTATTTTTGATTTTGTTATCTCTTTTCTGCACAGTGCTTGTTTATGTTTTTCTAACGGAAGCAATGAAAAAGATTTCTGCATTTACTGCAAATATTAGCATGAACCTTGAACCTGTTTATGCAATCATTATCGCATTTTTGTTTTTTGATGAAAGCAAACAAGTAAACTTTTCGTTTTATGTCGGATTGTTTTTTGTCATTCTTTCGGTCATTTTACAAACGCTGATTTCCATCAAAAGAAGCAAGTAATTAATGAAAGGCACAAGCAACGCTTGTGCCTTTTCTTCTATTTCCCGCCCCAAATCGTTGTTGTCGTTTTAAGTAATTGTCGGGAAATTTTTCAGGTATCGGAGTGTGAGGGCGTCTAAAATGACTGATAACGGTCAGTAACTTGGCGAAGTTAGGTATTTTTAGCACCGGACTTTAACAAAAGAACGAAAGCTGAATTTTGCACTTCCATTGATACGAAGCCGTTCAGACCGCCTATTGCCAATGCGATGTTAGTGGAAGGATTTTTATACTTCAATTACTAAATCAAAAGATGTTTTTGGTCTTATTTTTTCAAAATAATTAGCTTCTGTTGTATCCCAACGTTGGTGCCATTTTTCTGAAAAATCCAAGTCGTCTCGTAGAGAAAGTCGGCGATGTCGTTCCTCGATTGAAACGTCTATAAGTATTGTAAGGTCCAACAAATCTGACAAAAATTGGCTTGATGAATAGGCTCCTTCGAGAATAATAATATTGGAAGGATTACGAACCGTTTCTTCTTTTTGTAATGGATATGTGCCGTCTGACTGTAATCCTGCAAGAAAATCAAATGCAAACCATTTAGCTTGTTCTCTTCTACGAAGTGGTTCAATTGCAAATGTTCTCACTTTTTTCCAATCAAAAACCTTTTCCATTTTTTCGGCTATGGAAAAGTCATCCCATTTATAGTCAGGAATGTCAGCTGAAAAAAAATCGTCTAAAGGAATTGTCACGGCTTGTAATTTGACGCCGATTTGTTGGGCAATTGTGGATTTTCCTGCCCCGCTTCCACCGTCTATAGCTACAACTATTGGTCTTTGCAATTTGTCTGACAAACTCAATATTTCATCTGCTACTTTGTCTATTTGCTCGTCAATAAGGTCTTTTGCTGTACTCATTTTTTCGTTCTATTGAAGTTCCGGTTGTCTTGGTGAAAGCTTTCCGCTAACGAACAGGGCTTGGCGAAGTGTGGGAAAATCTGGACGGGGCGTTCAGTTTTGCACGGACGACGCCAATGCTGTGAGCCGTTGGCTAAATTAAGAAAAAAATGCCAATGCTCACAGCATTGGCGGGATAGGAATCCAAAAGATG
Source organism: Chitinophagales bacterium (assembly GCA_015655435.1). Taxonomy (GTDB): domain Bacteria; phylum Bacteroidota; class Bacteroidia; order Chitinophagales; family Chitinophagaceae; genus Rhizosphaericola. Next base: position 5,560 of record JAATFC010000188.1, read on the forward strand.
AGTTTTTGCACTTAACCCCGCATTTTGCCAAACTGCATGTTAGCGGTAGGTGTTTTGCATTCTTAGTTTGTATTTGTTGTACGCCCGATTATTAATAAAAGTTCTTGAGCTGAACGATGGTCTCCATCTTTGTCAGCAAGTTCTAAATAGTGTCTTGCTTTATCAATTGATTGTTCAATAATTTCTCCCTCTAAATAAATTTTCCCAATCAAATAGTTTGATTCATCAACTTCATATTGACTGTTTTTGTTGCTATTTATGATTTGAAATATTTCAAAGGATTTTAGTTTGTCTTTTTTTGTTCCTATTCCATAAAAGTAACATAGTCCAATAGATAGTTCAGGATAAAACTCATTTGAACGATTTGCTTTCAAGTAAAGTTCAAATGCTTTGTCGAAATTTTGTTTGTTTCTATATTCAATCGCTAAATTATGTATTGCAGAAGACGATCCTTTGTCAATTGCTTCTTCATATAGTTTCATTGCTAAATCGATGTTTTTCTCACAATACAAATATTCTCCGTCGCTCAAGTAGTCAGCATAATTAACCATTCCGTCAATATTTCCTTTTTCATAAGACTTTTTTGTCCATTCAAATGCTAATTGAGGATTAGGTTTGATAATTTCAATATTATCAATGGTCAGCCCATTGTTAAAATGAAAAGCAACTTCATTCATTGCATCAGAATTTCCATCTTCTGCTTTTTCAATTAATGAATTCCAGTCGTTTTCGTTCGAAATTTTGAAATTGTCCGTCATTTTCTGTTTAGGCGTGAGTTCGTGTACACTTACCGCTAACATATAAATATACGCAACATACCAATTCTTTTAATATTCAATAGAAAATATTTTTATGTGATGCAAAGGGTTATCCAATATTTTATGATACGCGTTTTTTGTGTATTGTATCTTGATGTATTGGTATGTACAACACAAAATGCGTAATTGTACATTAAGCATTTTGTGTATGCCTGCAATCGTAAAAAACAACTGCGGAGGTTACTCATTTAAATCAACAATCCTCCCTTTTTCCTAAACAGTTTTTTCTTTTCTTCAAAATCCTTGTCATCAATAGCTTTCGTTGCATCCAATAGTATCGTTGATTCAAAACCCAAGTCCAAAGCGTCCATTGCTGTATAGTACACGCAATAGTCTGCGGCCAAACCACAAACGTCAACGGCTATTACGCCTTTTGCTTTTAGATACTCATCCAAACCCGTATTGGATTGTTTTGCATTGTCGTAAAATCCGCTATAACTATCAATATCAGGATTCATTCCTTTATGAAAAATAACGGCAACAGATTTCAAACTTAAGTCTGCGGAAAACTGCGCTCCCCAACTATCCTGCACGCAATGCTCTGGCCAAAGCGTCTGAGGCAACCCATTCAAATCTATTTCTTCAAAAACCTTTCTTCCTAGATGCTGTGATGCAAAACTTTTGTGATTGACGGGATGCCAGTCTTGTGTCGCAACTACCAATTCATATTGGGATTGCAATGCGTTGATGGTTGGTATGATTAGGTTGCCGTCATTCACAGCCAAAGAACCTCCCGGTAGAAAATCATTTTGTATATCGATAATCAATAAGGCTTTCATGGAATAATGAGTTATGAATGATGAGTGTGAAATTATAGTTGTTTTATAGTGCCTTTTATTTCATTACTAGATCAGCTTTCTACTTCTTTCTCTTTAACGACACGTAAGTCGGCAATATCCACATTCATGGGAAGTAAACCGATTTTTACGATAGCTCGCTTGCCTCTTATATCCTGTACTTCGCCGACTTGATGACTTTTACGCAAAATAACTTTGGAGCCAACAACTACATTTTCTGCAATTTCTTCGTATTGTTCCCGTATCTTTTTGGATAGTTTATTGGACAGTATCTTTTCGTTTTTGGGAAATAATAGTTTGTATATGCCGTTGATTACTTCTTCCTTGTCCTCAGTTTTGCGCCAGTCGATGACCATCTGTCGAAGCTTTCTTTCCGTTTCGCGCAGATAGGAAATACGGTCTTCCGTTATTTTGTTTTGTTGTTTTAATAGTTCGACTTTTTGTAGATGTCTTTCCTTGTCTAATACTTGGGACATCTCTTTTTTCAAATGTTCATTTTCACGGATTAATTTGTGCAAATCCTTTTTCTCCTTATCCAATTGTTGCAAACCCTGCTCGGTTGTATTGAGCAATTTGTCCAAACGAAAATGGTCTTCTTCCACAAGATTGCGTGCTCGGTTGATAAGGTTTCTGGGAAGTCCAATACGTTCTGCAATAGAGAATGTATAAGAACTTCCGGGCTTTCCAACCATCAGTTTGTATAGTGGTTGCAAGTGGACTTCATCAAAAGCCATTGCGCCATTGAGTATTCCTTTTGTATGGTTTGCCATCACTTTCAGGTTGAGATAGTGTGTCGTAACCAAACCAATCGAATGTTTCTTTGCTAGTTCTTCCAATATGACTTCTGCGAAAGCCCCGCCAAGATTAGGGTCGCTGCCACTTCCTAGTTCGTCAATGAAAAACAAAGTTTTACCGTTCGCGTTTTCAATGAAAAATTTCATATTGGTCAAGTGCGAAGAATACGTACTCAACTCAAATTCTAAACTCTGCGTATCGCCAATCTGGATGAAAAGTTGCTTGAATATGCCCATATGCGAATCGGGCGACATCGGCACCAATAACCCACTTTGCAGCATCATCTGACTCAGTCCGATAGTCTTCATCGTGACGGTTTTACCACCGGCATTTGGGCCACTGATAATCAATATACGGTTGTCGTCATTGAGCGTAAGATTCAATGGTATCGTAGGTTTCCCGTTTCTTTTGTTGTAAAGATAGAGTAGAGGATGATACGCGTTTTTGAGGTCAACTATTGGTTTGTCTACAACTAACGGTAACGAACCGTTCATCTCTAGGGCGAGTTTCGCTTTCGCTTCGATGAAGTCGTATAGTCCTAGAAAGTTGTGGTAGGATTTCAATAGTGGAGCGTAGATGGAAAGCCGTGATGTGAGTTCGCGTAATATCCTCGAAACCTCTTTTCGCTCTTCCATTTCCAAATCGAACACTTCGTTGTTGAGTTCAATGGTTTCTTCCGGCTCGATGAATGCCGTTTTGCGGCTATCACTTTCCCCGTGGAGAATACCTTTTACCTGACGTTTGTGTTCGGCAAAAACGGCAACGACTCTACGTCCATTGCTGAAACTTTCGTCAATGTCGGCGGTATATCCGGCTTTTTGCAACTTGGCAACGGCACGCATGAACAGGCGTCGTAATTCGTTTCTTTTTTTGGAAAGATTGGTGCGGATTTTTTCTAGTTCAGGAGTGGCGTTGTCGTGTATATGTCCAAACTCGTCTATGGTCTCGTTGATGAGGGCAACGATATTTTTTTCGTAATAGGATTCCTTGATTACAAATGCCAATCCCGGGAATGCTTCGCGACGCTCATTGTCAAACCAGTGGAAAATTTTTTCCAGACTTTCCGCCAGTTTTTTTATCTGCATGAACTGTTCTTCGGTCAATAGACTTCCGGGAATGCCCAACAACTTTAGTTCTTTTGCTATTGTTGGAGTGAAGTCGTTTGGAAAATATTGCTGCTGCTGGAGAATATTTTTAAATTCGTTGGTCTGCCCCAGTTCCAGCTCTACAAAATCTATTTTGGTATGGACGCGAAGTTTAAACGCCTTTTCTTTTGCATATTCACTCTGGCAATAGTTTACCAGAAGTGCTTTTACTTTATAAAATTCTAGCTGTGATTCAGCCGTTTCAGGATATAATTTCATATTTGTGTAAAACAAAATTAAGACAAATCGAAAAATCTGCGGTTTTGGTATTTTTTATGTAGTATTAGAAATAAATATTTAGCGTTTAATTATTCATCCATCCATGCGAACCTATTCTTTTGTCCAATATACTGTTCTGTTCTTTTTTGTCGTACTATTTGCTGCTTGTAAGAAATCGAAGGGCTACAAGTCGCCGCCCCAATATGATTTGGAGTCGCCGTCATCCATGACGATTCCTTCCGATATGAAAAACATTACGGGTATCGCTTTTTTCAAGGGCAATGCGTCCATGATATACGCGATTGACGAGAATGCGGGAAACATTTACTGTTATTATCCTTCCTCTCATAATGTTGTCAAATCTTCGTTCGATATAGAAGGCCCGTTTGAGGATGTTGCCATTATGGACAGTAGCATGTATGTATTGAAAAACAACGGCACTATCTATTCTTTTCCGATGAAGAGTATGGGAAATGCAAAACTGGATTCATTCTGGACGTATTCGGATTTTTTCCCAAAAGGAACGTATGAGGCAATGTACTATGCGGACTCGGCAAGAAAACTAGTCGTCGTCAATAAGACAAAAAGCAGTGAAAGCCGTTTGACGCGATGCTACGTTTTCGATATTGGTCTCAATGGCGTACCACACAAGTCCAGTTCCTTTGTAATCTCATGGAGTACAATTGAAAAAAAGCTGCATAAGGAAAAAATATCCGGCTTCCATCCGACTGCGATTGCCCAGAATCCCAAAACCGGGGAATGGTATATCATCTCCGATCAGGAAAACATTCTTTTCGTATTGGACAAAGCATGGCATCCTTCCAAGGCGTACGAACTAGACCCTCAAATATTTACCAAACCACGAGGCATTTCCTTTGACGCGATGGGCAATCTTTATGTTGCCAATGATGGAGTAGGGGATACTGCTCCCAACATCAAGCTTTTTACTTACAGAAACAATGCCCGTCAGGAAAACGTGGAGATGGAATAATATTTCACCCGTTTTGCATTGAGAAGAAGCGTGTGCTAAAAGAATAGGAGATTTCTCTTTTCCCTTAGGCTAGAGAGAAATCTCCTATAATAAATAAACTGATTTTCTAATAATCGTTTTCTTCGATGATTTGTTTAGCAACTTCGTCATTTGCCCGGATGTAGGGGCGGATGATGAGCCTGTTGCCGGAATCGTATGTGAAATAATCCCACATCCAACTAAAAAATACCTTGATTCTGTTCTTGAAGTTTACGAGAAAGGCAATATGGATAAATGCCCAGATAAACCATGCAAAAAAACCTGTAAAGGTCCTATTGCCGGAAAGTTGAAAAACCGCTTTTCCCCGTCCAATAGTAGCTAGAGAACCCTTATCCAAGTATCGGAAAGGTGCAACTTTTTCGTTGTTATGAAATTTACCGATGTTTTTGGCAACATATTTACCCATTTGTATTGCTGGCTGTGCCACACCTGGAAGTCCGTGCGGATATTTTTCGGATTTTAGCGAAGCGATATCGCCAATAGCGTAGATGTTTTTAGAACCTTTTACCTTACAGTATTCATCTACTATTAGTTTGTCCCTGTCTACCCATTCCGGCTTGAGTCCACTGATAACATCGCCTGTAACGCCGGCGGACCATATCAAGGTAAATGTGTTGATGGTCTGTCCGTTGCTCAATGTGGCAACTGCTCCGTCGTAATTGGTAACCTTAGCGTTGAGGATAATTTCTATACCCATTCTGTTGAGGTCTTTGTAGGCATAATTGGTTGCTTTTTCTGACATGCCTGCCAATAGATGGTCTCCACTCTGGACGAGGTATATGTGCATTTTGGAAAAATCAATACCGGGATAGTCCTTCGGCAAAACCTGTTTTCTGAGCTCGGCCAGTGCTCCAGCCGTTTCCACGCCAGTTGGCCCGCCGCCGACAATCACGATACTAAGTAGCTTTTCCAGTCTTTCCGGGTCGTTAATCATACTTGCCGATTCAAAAGTCTGCATGAGCTGGCTTTTGAGATTGAGTGCGTCTGGTATGGATTTCATCGGAAAAGCATACGTCTCCATCAGCTTGTTGCCGTAAAAATTGGATTTGCATCCATTTGCCACAATGAGATAATCGTAATGAAGGTCGCCAATACTTGTCGTCACCGTGTTTTTGTCTTCGTTGATGGACAAAACCCTCAGCAACCTAAAGTGGAAATCCTTTTTATTTTTTAGTGCCGTTCTTAATGGTCCCGCTATCGCGTCGCCTTGCAAGCCAGCCGTTGCAACCTGGTACAACAATGGCTGGAATGTGTGATAATTTCTTTTGTCAAATAAAACTACCTGAAACTTGTCCGTGTCTATCTTGTGTGCTGCATACAAACCTCCAAATCCTCCTCCTATAATTACCACTCTGGGCTTAGACGTATCTGGAATGTTGAGAGAAACTCCTGAATATAACGCCATAACGATTGATTTGCATGCAAATATCCTAAATAGAAAGCACAATTCCTTGTTTGTTATATGTCTACAATTGCGTATATAGTGGCTTTTCAATATTTAACCACATAGTGATAGTAGAAAGGATAGATTTTGTTGTCGTTCAGTTAAACTTGTTATTTCTGTATTGGGAAAACAATAGTTTTTTCAATACAGATGAAAATCTTTGTACTAATATATTATTCTAGATTATAATGAAAACTATGTTTCTATATGGTTAGAATAAAAGCCTAAAAAAATTCTTAAATAAGTAGATTTGGGAAAAAATAGGAAATGAAAATAACCTTTTTCTCTACCAAACCTTATGACAAAGTTTTCTTCGAAAAAGTCAACCAGAGATTTGGGTTCGAACTAGAATTTTACGAAACACATCTCGGTCCACATATCACGAACGTTATCGAAAATGCAAAAGCTGTCTGCGTTTTCGTCAATGATAAACTCAATAAACAAGTGCTTACGGAGCTTCGCAGCAAAGGTGTGGAATATATTGCACTTCGCTGTGCAGGGTTCAACAATCTCGATATCGAGTCCGCAAAAAGTTTGGGATTAAAAGTTTGCAGAGTGCCCGCATATTCTCCGGAAGCCGTTGCGGAACACGCGATGGCAATGATACTGACACTCAACCGTAAGACGCATAAAGCATACAATCGCATCAAAGAACAGAATTTTTCGCTAAACGGATTATTGGGTTTCAACCTTTACCAGAAAACAATCGGTGTTATTGGAACGGGCAATATCGGGCGGGCTTTTGCAAAGATTGCAAAGGCTTTCGGTACTACTGTTCTCGCTTATGACCTTTATCCCAATGCGCAACTACAGGCAATGGGTGTCCAATACGTTTCGTTGGAAGAACTGTTTGCTTCCTCGGACATCATCTCTCTACATTGCCCGCTATTAGAATCTACTAAACATTTAATTAATGAAGATTCTTTGTCCCAGATGAAAGGAGGAGTCATGATTATCAATACAAGCCGCGGCGGACTGATTGA
>JAATFC010000045.1 GCA_015655435.1 Chitinophagales bacterium
ATTATATTACAACTAGGTATTATAGGATTCTTTGCTATGGCTTGCGAAGGAGCCATGTTTGACTGGAGCGGAATTTATTTTAAAGAAATCGTTCATGCGAGAGAAGGAACGGAGACCGTTGGCTATGCTTGTTTTATGATTACGATGGCAATGGGGCGTTTTGTCGGAGACCGTTTGATTACCAGACTAGGGAGAAAAAAACTCATGCAGATATGCGGTGTCTTGATTATGGCAGGGCTGTTATTGGCGGTAGCGTTTCCTTATTTTTATATTGCGGCATTAGGTTTTATCATGGTAGGATTTGGCGTTTCCACCAATATACCCAATGTTTTCAGCGTAGCGGGAACGCAGAAGGATATTTCGCCAAGTGAGGCATTGACAGCAGTTTCCAGTATCAGCTTTTTAGGATTTCTGATGGGGCCTCCTCTTATTGGATATACTTCATCTTTGTTCAATCTAAGATTTTCCTATACGCTTATTGCTATATTTGGACTAGTAATCACGATAATGGTTACAAAATTAAAAGCAATTAAATAAGAACTTTTATCTCCATGAACAAAGCATTTCGAATACTGTTGTCGTGCTTCCTAGTCTTTTATTTCAGTATCTTACAAGCACAGATAACGACTATAAAATTTTCCACACCGGAAAAAGATAGTTTCACTACGACTAGCAGTTCGGTTATTTTTTCAGGTTTGGCACAGCAACCTATTGGCAATCTTTCCATCAACAATAGACCCGTAAAAATCTATAAAACAGGAGCTTTTGCAATAAAAATAGATTCCTTACAAGAAGGTGTAAACACTATTGAAGCTACTTATCAAAACAAGAAAAGTTTTTCGAAACAGACTTTCACAGTCTTAAAAAAAACAGCAGCCAAATACAGTCCAGTCAATGGTTTCGATATTACATCTATCCAAACCTACCCCGAAAATCTGCAATGGGTAAAACCCGATGACGAAATAAAAATTACTGCAAAGGCTACACCCAATATGAAAACGGCATGGAATCAGACTATATTGGAAGAACAGGATTCTGCTATTGCCGGACCCGGTATTTATAGCGGTGTATATGTTTTCCAAAAAGAGGATATTGGCAAAAAAATTCCTTTACAACTTAGTCTGACCAATCCAAAAACAAACAAGACTATAACCAAAGACTTTGGCACTCCAATAGAGATATTATCGGACAAAACCGTTTCTGGGCATACAATTGGTAAACTTCCATATATGATGTACGGCTATGGAGATGACAGACTAGGTGGTGCAAAAATGACATATTTGGATAGTTTGATTTCGTTTATAGTTACCGGAAAAATTGGAGACAACTATAGGGTACAACTAAGCAAAACACAAACTGCTTATATTCCAATCAGTAACTTTACATTGGACAAAAACAACACAACTCCCGTGTCAACTATACTTTCAGCGAATTGGCGTGTGATGCCTACAGACAAAGGCGATGTTGTCAATATAAGTTTGGAAAGTCGTCGTCCTTATAGTAGCATTACAGAGGTCAATCCATCCAGACTATTGGTTGATATTTATGGTACGGCATCCAATACAAACTGGATTACTAAATTGCAAGGACTACAAGTCATCAAAAACATTTGGTACGAGCAAATGCCAGACAATGTTTTACGCGTTTTCATTGACCTAAAAAATCCTCAACTATGGGGTTACGATATTCACTATGAAGGAAACAACTTGGTTATCTTTTTGAAAAAAGCACCGAAGTCTTCCAGTTGGAAAGATATTACTATTGCGCTAGATGCCGGACATGGAGGCGAAAATATGGGAGCAGATGGACTTACTGGCGTATATGAAAAAGATGTCGCACTACAAATCACGCAAAAACTCTGCAAGAAGTTAAAATCATTAGGCGCTAATGTCGTCATGACCAGAACGAAAGACACTACACTGAGCATGGCGGACAGGATTCTATTTCTTAAAAATGCAGCGCCTGACTTATTGGTTAGTCTACATTGCAATTCCGCAGGAAACCCTTTCGTACAGGGCAATTCTACTTACTATCGCTATATTGGATTCGCACCACTTTCCGAATACATCCACAGAGAAATGCTACAACTCGGTCTGGAAGACTATGGCAACGTAGGTAGTTTCAATTTTGCATTAAGTGGTCCAACCAATTATGTCAATGCTTTGAATGAACTGGCTTTCATCTCCAACCCTGAGGACGAAGAAAAGTTGCTAGATCCGATATGGCAGGACAAAATAGTACGCGCGACCATATCCGGTATTCAAAAATTTCTACAAGCCAATATCCCAGCCGAAAAAACAACCAATAGGAAAAGAAAAAAATAGCGTTTTTATTTTG
>JAATFC010000240.1 GCA_015655435.1 Chitinophagales bacterium
GGACTGCTTATCAGCGCAGTGATTATTGTACTTCGGTTCGTCTGGGTTTATCCTTCTGCATTTGTCCCACGTTGGATAAGCTCCAAAGCGAGAAAAGAACCTTCTCCCGGTTGGAAAGGTCCCTTGGTTACCAGTTGGGCCGGTATGCGTGGTGTTGTTTCGCTTGCGACGGCTTTGTCCATTCCGATGATGAGCGGTAAGGAAGCCTTTCCGTTACGTGATTTAATCATTTTCATCACGTTTGTCGTCATATTTGTCACGTTGGTTGTTCAGGGATTAACGCTACCGTTGATTATCAAATTGATAGGGTTAAAAGAAATCGACATGGAAAAACCGGAAGAAGAGCAGATTGCGGAATTGCGTCTGCATCTTGACAATATGGCATTGGCCCGACTCAACAGTACTTACGAACAGGAACAGCAACATAATGGCTATATCGGTATTTTCAGACACGACATTGTCAATTCCATCAACATCAACCGTCGAAGACTCGACTCGATAGAGCGAAAAATAGTCTCGGATGACGATATAGATTCTTATAGCTCCGTCCTATTGGATATTTATGAAACGCAAAGGCAGGAACTGTATCGACTACGCAGGGAACAAGTCTATTCCGACGAGGTGATCCGCCGGGTCGAATGGGAGCTGGATATGGACGAGGCAAAACTGGAACATTAGTAAATATTTTTACAAATACTTTCTGTATAAAGTAAAAATTATTTTTCTGTCTGCGGGAGTTAAAAACGTTTCGGGAATACCCTTGTGTTCAAAATGTAATTTGAATGCAGATATAGCTTTAGCAGAATCTTTCACGTCGTAACCCACTATACGTAATGCTTCCAGCGCGTTGAAACTTTCCGGGACATTGACACCTGTCGTGTCGCTGTACCAATATCCAAAACCTTCGTATGCCAATTTCTGCCAGGGAAAATAGGCACTTGGGTCTACTTTTCTGCCAGGCGCGACATCCGCATGTCCGATAAAATTGGCATTGGGGATATTGTATGTTTTTTTCAGATAACCTAAAAGTTGAATAAGACTGTTAATTTGTTTGTCCGAAAATGGTTCGTTTCCGTTGTTGTCCAACTCGATGCCGATGGATGCAGAATTAACGTCCGTGATATTATCCCAAGTCCCGATGCCTGCATGCCAAGCTCGCAGATAATCGTTGAGCATGTGCTGAATGATGCCGTCCCGACAGATGACATAGTGTGCGCTGACTTGTGTGGATTCCGAACGGAATGTATTGAACGTCTGCTCACAACTGTTCTGCGCCGTGTGGTGGATGATGACAAGGTTGGGTTTTCGGAGGTTGAAGTTGCTTGTTCCAAGCCAATGGTCGGTCATGACCAGCGAGTCTGCATATTTGGTGCGGATGGTCGGAGGGTTCTTGATGGTGTCGGCCAACGCTGCTGCTTTATCTTTATAAACGGTATTTTCCGAAGTATATACTTTTTTGGAACATCCAATACCGAGAATGCCTATACCCAAAACCAATAACAGGTTACATTTCATCGCCTTATGCCTTTAATTTTTCAAAAGTATTCAATTACTGCTGCCATGAAAAGGAAAATCTTAAATAAATATTTGTTGCAACAAATATTTCAGAAAATATGTATCTTTGCAACATGAATTTTCAGGAATTTAAAAATATAAGCGACAGCTTTCCACATACCGTTCAGATGCCCGTTTTGTTTGTCGGACACGGTTCGCCCATGAATGCCATCGAGGAAAATTCGTTTACGAAAGAATGGGTCAAACTGCGTTATGCATTACCCAAACCCAATGCAATATTGTGTATCTCTGCTCACTGGCTGAGCCGCGGTACTTTCGTTACGGCGATGGACAAACCTAAAACGATACACGATTTTTACGGTTTTCCAAAAGCGCTGGAAATGGTGCAGTACAATGCCCCCGGAAGTCCTGCATTGGCGGATTTGGTTGTTGATAGTTCGAAGGAAGCCAATGTCGGAAAAGACGAAAGCGAATGGGGACTGGATCATGGAAGCTGGAGCGTATTGAAACATATCTATCCGGATGCAGATGTTCCGGTTGTGGAGTTGAGTATTGACTATACCAAGGATTTGCAATGGCATTATGATTTTGCAAAAGAATTATCCGCGCTGCGTCGTAGGGGAATACTGATTGTCGGTAGTGGAAATATTGTCCACAACTTACGAATGATTAGTTGGTCGATGCCAAACGGTGGATTTGATTGGGCTTTGGGTGCTAATACGATATTGACGGATTTAATCAAAAAAGACGATGCCAAGTCACTTATAAATTACCAAAAACTGGATAGTGCTGTCCAATATGCCGTGCCGACCCCCGACCATTACATCCCGATGCTCTATGCCATGGCACTTCGTGATGGAAATGAACCTGTCTCTTTTTTCAATGAACAGACCGTAATGGGAAGCATTTCTATGACGTCATTCTTATTGGGAGGTGCACAATAAATAACTATTTACGGATGGATAATTCTTTGCTGTTTGTCCAATCCTTCCTGATGTTTGTACCGGAACATCAAAGCAAAGGCGATTGCAATAACAAACGCATAAGCGGCAAATGTCATCCAGATATCACGCCAATCCTTGAGCTGGACAGCTTTTGACAAAACTCCGTCCGGATTGAGCGAAACGTGGAACTGGTCTTTCAATATGGAAAGAAAAGACGGATTGTCCACCGTTGTGTTCAGATGACTCGCAAGGTCAGCGGCACTCGTGTACGTTTGCGTGAAAAAACGGTCAATCAACCAACCAGAAATAAGGCTGCCCATCACTGCACCGAAACCATTGGTCATCATCATAAACAGACCTTGAGCAGACGACCTGATTTTGGAATGCGTACTTGTTTCGATAAATAAAGAACCGGAAATATTGAAAAAATCAAACGCCATTCCGTAGACTACGCAGGACAACAAAATCATCCAAAGTCCGGAGGATGGATTGCCCAATCCAAAAAGACCAAAACGCAATACCCATGCGAACATGGAAATCAGCATGACGGTCTTTATGCCAAATTTTTTCAGGAAAAACGGAATCGCCAATATAAACAAGGTCTCGGAAATCTGAGAAATCGACATGATTATAGTCGAATATTTGACAACGAAGGAGTCGAGATATTTTGGAAAGTGTTTGAACTCATCCAGATACACGTCTCCGTAAGCGTTTGTCAATTGTAATGCAGCTCCCAAGAACATGGCGAAAATGAAAAATATCGCCATCCTGTAATTGCCAAACAATTTGAATGCGTCCAAGCCAAAAACTTCGCTCCAATTGGATTCCCCGTCAATAGATTTTTCGGGGGGACATTTAGGTAGCGTGAAGGCGTATATTCCGAGGAAAGCCGCTGCTGCACCGCCAATATAGAACTGGTTGGCACTTGCCTTGTTTCCGGTTAGGTTGGTAATCCACATCGCCGCGATGAATCCGATGGTTCCCCATACGCGGATGGGCGGGAAATCTTTTACAACATCACCACCATTTGTTTTCAGTACGGTGTAGGCTATGGAGTTGCCAAGAGCAATCGTCGGCATGTAAAAAGCCATGGCGAGCAACATTATCCAAAAGAAAGTGTGCGGATTGTCTACTTGTGGTAGATAAAAAAGTACGAGTGCATATAAGATATGCAGTATGCCATAAAGTTTTTCGGCGTTGAGCCATTTGTCTGCAATTATTCCGGTAAGCGTCGGCATGACCAGCGATGCCCATCCCATCGTACTGAATACCGCACCGAATTGCGTTCCCTCCCAATGTTTTTCTCCAAACCAATAGTTGCCAATAGTGATGAGCCATGCACCCCACACAAAAAATTCCAAAAAATTGGAAATAATCAGTCTAAATTTTATTTGCATATCGAAAAGCCTACTATTTTTCGTGAAGTATTATCATGTAGTCTATCCGCATAGCTGCGAAAAGGCTTTATTTTCTTGTTTTAAGTCTGCTAACAAACATACGATACATATCGGAAAAATCGGACGATATGTTGAAATACAAAATCCCCAACGCAAACAGACCTGCAAAGACAGCGGCTCTTACCGCCGCATCCAAAAACATATTGCCTAAGTAAGGTAACAATAAAGCAGGTAATATCGCAACCGCACCAACGAGTAGAACATAAAAAGTATTCTTTGAGAAAGGCTGTATTTTAAATAGTTTCCAGTTGTAGGCAAACCGCAAAAGGTTGTATGCAATAAGGCAGCTTGTGTTTCCGATAGCCGCTCCGATTGTACCCCAATGTTGTATGCTCCAATAATTGACTGCGACGGTTATGACAACAAAGATGGCACTTGTGAAAAAATCAATCCGCCAATATTTGGAATAACCCAATATCTGCTGGTTCATTCCCATTCCCAAGTCCACTAGTTTACCAATACCGCCAATCAAGAATATCTGTTTGATGAGTGCATAGTTACTGCCTTCAAATCGTATCAGGTTGTCCATATTGGAATACATCACCCCAAAAATTAGGAAGCCAACAATCAACAAATTCAGAGAAGTTTTGTGGTACATTTCCTCGATTTTGGCCTTGTCTTTATTCTTCCATGCTTCAGAAATCAATGCGGACGCGATACCTATCATGCTTCTTTGCGGTATTTCCATCAATGCCAGGCAATATAAGCTCATCGAATAAACCGCCGTGGATTCTAGCCCGTTGATGCTCGCAAGCATAACGGCATCAATGGTTTTGGGAAGTATGTTGATAAGCAATCCGGAAAAATGAAACGTAGTAAAAGACAGTATTTTGTCGTACAATCTTTTGGTTACGATGCTGGTTTTGGGAACAATCTTGATAGTACCGTCCTTGATTAAAGTGTACAGCAAGATAATAACCCCAGGCATGTAAATAAATGAAAACAAAAGAAAAAACTGATGCCAGTTGACAACATGGAAAAAGTACAGTATTATCAAAAGTAAGACGGCTAATCTATACGGAACCTCCCTTACAAAATTGGAAACAATCGTTTTGCGAGCCATCCAGCAAAACGATTCCATGACGATTATTGCAGAAAAAGACAAAGTCAGAGGAATGAGTAAATAGAAATTCTCAACAAATAGTTTGGAATTCTTTCCAAATTTTTTCTCAATCAACTCTGGAAACAAAAGGCAGAAAGCAACGAACAACAAAGCTCCGATTGACGTAGCCAATACTGTCCAGAATGGAAGGTCGTTTTGTTTAGGTTTTAAATGAGAAGAATAAACAGGGAAAAATTTGACAAAAGAGGTTAGGCTTCCCAATGTGATAATCGTGGCGAAAAACAGGGAACAGTCCAATAGTACGTTGTACAATCCCAGCTCTGCTTGTGTGAAAAACTTGGGAAAAAGTA
>JAATFC010000276.1 GCA_015655435.1 Chitinophagales bacterium
ATTATTAAATCCGTCTCCACTCAAAGGTAGCAACTCCACTTGTTTGCGAAGCTATTTTCAAGACACGTTTTTGACTTCATTTAGGTGGTCACTTTCAACAAGAATCACGTGGTCAGTTTCACAGGATTCTACACTCCTGCATTTGCCGTGGCATTGATATATGTTGGTTATTCCTATTCTGGCTGGAACGCAGCAGCCTACATCACGGAAGATATCAGGAACTCGAAAAAATCTTTGCCTTGGGCATTGTTGAGAGGTACCTTTCTCGTTATGGTTCTTTACATTCTTTTGCAATATGTATTTTTAAAGAACGTCCCGGTAGACGAACTAAAAGGAAAAATAGATGTTGGTGTAATAATGGTTAAGCGGCTGTTCGGAGATAAGAAAGCAGCTTTTTGGGGAACCATGATTTCTTTTTTATTGATATCTAGTGTCAGTGCGATGGTTTGGGTTGGTGCGCGCGTAACCTCTAGTATAGCAAGTGATTATCATTTGTGGCGATTTTTTAGAAACAGTAATGGCAATGTACCTAAAAGAGCACTTTGGTTACAGTGTTTAATAGCCTCAATATTAATTGTTACAGGTACGTTTGAAAAAATTATGGTCTATTGTGGTTTCCTGCTAACGTTGTCTACCATGTTAGTTGTCGCAGGTTTGTTGTACGAAAGGACAAGAAACTGAAAGATACGACCCGTTTTAAGTCTCCTTTATATCCATGGCTGCAGGTTTTTTATTTGGGCGTTTCAGCATGGATAGTCTTTTATTCATTCTCCAAATACCCCATAGAATCCATCCTTGGATTGTTGAACCTTTTCCTTGGGTGTTTAACCTATTGGTATAGTAGTCGATACCCAAAATTTTCTGATAAGATTTAGATAAAGTAAGGAACCTCGTATATTAACTGATTGCAAAAACAGTTGAATTCGCGGCAGACCGTCATTACTGGCTTTATGTTTCTGGCGGTCAAACCGATATTCGACACACAGTTGTATAGTAACAAGTATATTTATATATATTGTTTACTACAGTTCCCATCCGCCTGCAATTCCATATTCCAAACCTCTTAATTCTGCCAGGCCGCGCAAACGCCCAATGGCGCTGTATCCTGGGTTTGTTTTTTTCTTTAAGTCGTCGAGCATTTGATGACCATGGTCGGGGCGTATCGGAATACTTCTTTGCTGTTTTTGCATAAGCGCAAAAACATTTTTTACGACTGCATACATATCCGTATTGCCGTCGAGATGGTTGGCTTCGGTGAAGTTGCCGTATTCATCTGAGCGTACATTACGCAGATGTAAAAAATTAATTCTATTTGCAAATTGCTCAACCATTTTAGGTAAATCGTTGTCCGAACGAACTCCGAACGAACCTGTACAGAAACATAGTCCATTACTTTTGTTAGGGACGGCATCAAATAGTTGCTGCACCATGTTTGCAGTACTTACAACACGCGGCAGACCAAAAATAGGATAGGGCGGATCGTCCGGATGGATTGCCAATTGCAATCCTAGCTCGTCACAAATGGGAGTAATTTCTTTTAGAAAATAAATCAGGTGTGATTGTAACTTGTCCGCATCAATATGTTTGTAACTGTCCAACGCTTGCTGAAACTGTTCTAGTGTAAAGCTTTCCTCACTTCCGGGCAGCCCTGCGATGATGTTGTTTTGAAGTTGTTTTTTTTGTTCGTCAGAATATGTATTGAACAGATGCAATCCTCTTTGGATTTCATCATCAGTGTAATCCTTTTGGGCATTTGGACGTTTCAAAATAAAAACATCAAACGCAACTAATTCCGCTCTGTCAAAATGTAGCGCTTTGCTGCCGTCTTCAAAAGGGTAGGAGAGGTTGGTTCTTGTCCAGTCCAATATCGGCATAAAATTGTACGTGATGACTTGAATGCCTGATTTGGCAAGGTTTAGCAACGATATTTTATAGTTGTCAATATATAGTTGGAAACTTTCTGCTTGTGTTTTGATGGATTCATGCACGGGAACACTTTCCACTACTTTCCATTCAAGTCCGGCCTCCTCGATGATGTGTTTTCTTTTTTCAATTTCTTCTGAAGTCCATATTTCGCCATTAGGAATATGGTGCAAAGCCGTAACCACGCCTTGGCAACCAGCTTGTCTGATATCCGAAAGGCTTACTGGGTCATTTGGTCCATACCAGCGCATTGTCTGGTTCATATAATATTTCATGTCAAAAAAATATTGAAATTAAACACCACTATTGGAAAGAAAACCACCGTCAACAACTATGGATGAACCATTGACAAAAGCAGATGCATCACTTAACAACCAAACCAAAGCGCCGGTTAGTTCATCTGCTTCCCCAAATCGGTTGAAAGGTGTTTGATTATTGATTGCCAAGCCACGAGCAGTAAGACTTCCGTCTTCATTGGTCAATAGATTTCGGTTTTGTTCCGTTAGAAAAAAGCCAGGTACCAACGCGTTAAAACGCAGTTTGTCGCCATAGCGTTTTGCTGATTCTAGTGCAAACCATTTGGTGTAACTTTCAATTGCTGTTTTGGCCAAACTATAACCCAATACACGGGACAATGCTTTATGTGCGGAAACGGAAGAAATATTTACAATAGAGCCTTTTTTATCGTTGTCCAATATAGCTTTCCCGAAAACCTGTGTCGGCAATACCGTTCCAAAAAGATTTAAATCCATCACGTCTTTTAACGCTTGTATATCCAAATCGAAAATGTCAGCTCCGGGTTGCACTACTGCACCTGCTATATTGCCGCCTGCACCGTTGACCAATCCGTCAATTGTTGTAAACTTAGACAATATTGTTTTTTTTGCTAATTCCAGATCTTCAAGTTTAGTTACATCAACAGAAAGTCCAATGGCATTGCCTCCGGTATTGATTATTTCCTGCGCGCGTTCTTCAGCTTTTTGTTTATTGCGTCCAATAATGACAACATTGCCGCCGGCATCGGCTATAGCCTTGTTGAATGTGTAGCCCAAAATACCCGTGCCGCCAGTGACGACGATTGTTTTTCCGGAGAGAGAGAATTGATTGCCCATTATGATTGTGTTTTTGCCCTTTATACAATGACGAGATTGATATGATATTTTTTTAATTTGTTATATATACATTAATTTTATTAAGAAAAACAAAGGTTCAGCAGACCTTTGTTTTTCTTTTTTCTACAGATTTATTTCTTTGTATTTGTGCATAAATTCTTCTACTTTTTCCACCATGTTTTTTGAGCCAATAATTATTGTAATACGCTGATGGATTTTGTCCGGTTGTATATCCAATACACGTCTATATCCAGTAGAGGCTTTGCCTCCTGCTTGCTCGACTATAAACGACAATGGGTTGCATTCGTACATAAGACGAATCTTTCCTTCCTTGTGATCCCATGAAGAAGGATATAGGAAAATACCACCTTTAAGCATGCTTCTATGTATGTCCGCAATCATCGAGCCGGCATACCGCGAGTTGTAAGGACGCTTGGTAGACGGATCATACATCTGACAATATTTTATATAGTCTTTTACACCTTGCGGAAAATAAATATAGTTGCCTTCGTTGACCGAATATATTTGTCCGTTTTCCGGTATGCTCATATTGGGATGTGACAGGCAAAACTCGCCAATCGAAGGATCCAATGTAAAACCATTGACTCCCTTACCTGTCGTGTAAACCAACATAGTCGACGTGCCATATATAATGTAGCCTGCCGCAACCTGTTCAGTACCCGGTTGCAAGATGTCTTCTACCGTGGGTTTTTCGTTTATATGAGATATTCTCCTATAAATAGAAAAAATCGTACCCACCGCAGCGTTAACATCTATATTGGACGAACCGTCCAGCGGGTCCATAGCAACTGTATAGTTAGCATCCATGGCAAGGTCATTGTCCAATACGATTTCATGCTCGTTTTCCTCGGAAACAATCATCGCTACATCACCGCCTCTTTTGAATGCCTGAATGAACTGTTCATTGGCGAAGAGATCGAGTTTCTTTTGTTTTTCTCCTTGCACGTTGTCGGTATTGGCATCGCCAAGAATGTCCGTGATGCCGGCCTTGTTGACCTCACGGCTTACTAGTTTGCCTGCCAAGGCAATGTCTCTAAGTAGTCGGCTTAATTCTCCTTTGGCATAGGGGAAGTCAGACTGCTTTTCCGCAATAAACTGCGAAAGTGTCTTAAATGGTATCAAAGCAATTCGTATAAATTGTTAACAAATATGTTATTCATTGTAAAGTAACAACTTAAATGTGAATTATTTTCATTTTAGGTACAAGGGCTTTCATGATTATCCACGCAAGCAAATAAGCCAATGCACAGAATGTAAACATGTATCCATACCCTGTCTCGATGTGACCGATTGCTTTGTATTTGTCAAAAAGCGAACCTCCAATTTTCGTTACCAAAACGCCTCCGATTCCGCCAGCCATGCCACCAATACCTACTATTGACCCAACAGCTTTTTTGGGAAACATGTCGGAAACTGTCGTAAATATATTGGCAGACCAAGCCTGATGTGCGGATGCCCCAATACCAATCAGAATGACGGGAATCCAAAAGGATATATGTCCTAGCGGTTGCGCCATTAGCACCACTAATGGAAGCAATGCGATGATAAACATGGCTTTCATACGACCGTCGTAAGCATTGTAACCTTTCTTGATAAAATGTACGGGAAACCAACCGCCACCGATGCTTCCGACCATCGTCATACTATACAAAACGATTAATGGAAGTGCCATTTCTGTTGTGCTCATCCCATAGCCATCTTTCAGATATGCGGGTAGCCAAAAAAGGAAAAACCACCAGACTCCATCCGTCAAAAATTTACCAATGGCAAATGACCATGTTTGTTTGAATCCCAAAAGTTTGAACCAGGAAATTTTGTCCGTTTTTGAATTTGTATTGGTTGATATTGTTTCGTCGTGGTCGCTTTCGATATAAGCGAGTTCGTCTGCAGAAAGCCTTTTTTGTTTCTCGGGTTTGTCATAAAATAACCACCAAAAAAACAACCACACAAATCCAAATCCTCCTATAATCCAGAATGCTTCTTCCCAACCCCATTTTGCCGCAATATATGGAACCGTCAATGGTGCGAGGATTGCGCCAATATTGGCTCCTGAATTGAAAATACCGGTTGCAAAGGACCTTTCTTTTTTGGGAAAATATTCCGCTGTTGCTTTAATGGCCGCAGGGAAATTGCCGGCTTCCCCGATTGCTAAAACCATCCGTCCTACCATGAAACCCACAACTGATACGGAGAGCGTACCGAGTCCGGTCCATCCCAATACGGCCAGAGTTCCATGTCCAATATTAATGGAAAATGCGTGCAAAATAGCGCCGACGGACCATAACACAATCGCCCATGAATATCCTAATTTTGTTCCTAGTTTGTCAATTATCGGTCCGGAAAACAACAACGAAACGGCATAGGAAAACTGAAAAACTGCCATGATATTGGCATAATCGCTGTTCGTCCAATGGAAAACGTCTTCCAGCGTAGGCTTAAGCAAACTCAATACCTGCCTGTCCAGATAGTTGATAGTAGTTGCAAAAAACAGCAATGAACAAATCGTCCATCGGTAACCACCTTTGGGTTTGTTCAATGTAATTGGAATTTTTTCAGACATGGCAATAATGTTAAAATGGACTATATAGCTGTTTCTTTTTTTAGGATATTTTCCGGTCTATTGTTCCGATAATTTCAAAAGCTAGTTTTGTTCTTGTGGAAAGCTCTGCATAGTCTCTGTTGTTCATGATTTCCTTGCTAACTAGTTTGCTGCACATCCCCACTGCACAAACACCAGAGTTGAACCAAGCCTTAATGTTTTCAGTTTCAATATTGACACCACCTGTCGGCATGAACAACTGACCGGGAAACAATTCTTTTATAGAAGAAACAAATTCAGGGCCTAAAATATTGGCAGGGAAAATTTTGATGAGTTTTGCTTTATGGTTTTGAGCCAAGTTGATTTCGGATGGCGTCATACAACCCGGAACCCATGGAATGTTATTGGATGATGCGATAGTTGCAACTGCTGGGTTAACGATAGGTGCTACTATAAAATCAGCACCCGCATTTACATAATCCAACGCCTCTGGTTCGTTCCGAACAGTTCCAATGCCGAGATACAAATCTTTCATATCACTATCGCGAATATCCTTCAGTTTTTTGAAGTTGTTTAGTGCTTCGTTTCCTCTATGTGTATATTCAATAACACGCACACCTTCATTGTATAGTGTTCTCACTATATCCAAACTTACATCCAAACTATCATTATAAAACAAGGGTAACATTCCCTGTTTGATGATTGCACTAATTATTACTTCATTTTCCATTACTATAAATTCTTTTTAGTGATTTTACTTCTAATATTTTCTACTGTTGATGTGGTTGCATCGCCAACAATATCTAATTTATCAACTGCGGCAGCCGTTGCAAATTCAAGCGTTTCCTGTTCTGGTAGTTCATTGTAGTAGCCATAAATGAGACCAGCCATAAAGCAATCGCCACTGCCAACTCTATTAAGTATTTTGTCTTTTTCCCAAGTTTGGGAAACTTTTAATTCTTTATTGGAATAAAGCGAACTATAATATTGGATACCTTCTTCTTTGTCAAAACGAAATGTATTGGCAACTATATTACATTTCTCAAAATTTGCAATTATTTCCTCGGACGTACGTACCGATTGATCCAATAATTGATTTTTCGAATAAGGATCTGGAGCTGAAAATATAGCGTCTAACGCTGTTCCCAGCATCTGGTTAGCCGCCCATATATTTCCCATGATGAGATTGCAGGAAGATGCTAAAGCAGGCATGATTTCTCTGGGCTGCTTTCCATATTTCCATAGCTTAGCTCTGTAATTCAAATCCAAAGAAATGAAAATACCTTTTTTCATAGCTGCATTAACCGCATCCAAACAAAT
>JAATFC010000359.1 GCA_015655435.1 Chitinophagales bacterium
CGTAGAAATCGCCGACTTTTTGTTGAATACTTCCCACTTTGCTGTTGCTTTTGGCTGCATCTTCCAAAAGTCCTTTTAGACGCTGCTGAATCGTGAGGTGAACTTCGAGGTCGACACCGGCATATGGATATTCGTCTGGAATTTTTGTGGTTTTCTGCCAGTTTCCATTGGCATATTCAGAAAAGTCGTCGCCTGGTTTTATAGAGCTATCAATGAATTTTGTTTCTATAAAATGTTCACGGACTGTATCTGATTTTGAACTGGTATTATGACAAGCGGTAATGCCTGACATGACAATTCCAAGAACTGCTGAAGGAAGAATTTTTTTGTTCATGAGCTGGGTTTTAGAATGAAGGATTATTTTGAGCTGATATTGATGCTGACGAACTTTTGCTGTATGACAATAGAGTCAGTCAAATTTGATTTTTGTTTATTGTCTGTAGCGTTAGTTGTTTTTGGGTTGTTTTTAATTTTTTTAATTGAGCCTTTTTGAACTACATCGTGGTTGCTTGAACTATCATCGATAATGGCAATATCTTCTTTGATGTATTCCATTATTTGGCGATGGTTAATAATTCCAAGGATATTTGTAGAATGATTATAGTCATACTTTGATAATTGCGCTTTCGAATAAAATCCGAAACAAACTAGGCTCAGTATGAGGAGGAAATATTTGCTCATTTACTTATTTCATTTTAGGAAATTCATTTCTTCTTTTATTTACCTAAACCATTCGCCCATTCGTTCATATACTTTTCAAATACTGTTAAGGGCATACAACCTCCTTCCAATATTGCATCGTGGAAATCCCGAATGCTGAATTTTTCTCCTAGTTGCTTTTTGTATTTATCCCGCAGTTCCTGTATTTTCAGTTGTCCTATCTTATAGGAAAGAGCCTGTGCTGGTATTGCCATATAGCGCTCAATTTCTGCTGTGGCAAACTGCTCCGAAACTGGTTCATTGTCTAGCATATATTTTATGGCTTCTTCTCTGTTCATTTTTCCCGTATGTAACCCTGCATCTACAACGAGACGGATTGCACGGTGCATTTCCGTACCAAAAGCACCCAACTGATGATACGGATTGGTATAAACGCCTAAGTCTTTGCCTAACGATTCGGTGTACAATGCCCAACCTTCTCCGAATGCGCTGCTCCAATATTTCTGACGGAATGTAGGAACGGATGTGTTTTCAAACTGAAGGCTCATCTGATAGTGATGTCCGGGAATGGCTTCGTGCAGAAAAACCGCTTCCATGTCCATATTGGTAATGTTTATTTTTGTAGGGTCCAATATAGGAGCATAAAAAATACCGGGACGGTTGGTCGCAAAGTCTCCGGGGAAATATTCAGGCGAAGCAGATACGGCACGAAAATCTTCGGTCTTACGGATTTCAAATGGTGTTTTTGGGGCTATTCCAAAATATTTTGGAAGGTTTGGTTTTATTCTGTCGTACACGCTTTGGTATGCGCCCAATACCTCTTTGTCTGTCTTGAAAGGTGTAAACTGTTTATCTGTTTTCATAAACTCAAACAATTCGGGAAGCGTTCCTTTGAAGCCGATTTGAGCTTTTATTTTTTGCATTTCTGCAGTAATCCTGGCTACTTCCGAAAGTCCCAACTGATATACTTCTTCCGGGTCTTTATTCGTGGTGGTATTGGCAAAAATGTAGGCTTTGTACATTTCCTTTCCGTTGGGAAGCGCATTGATGCCTGAGGTTACGCGTGCTTTTGGAAGATATTCGTTTTGGAAAAAAATCGCCAGTTTTTCATTTTATACAAAAATATTTTTTGGAATAGATTCTTTAAATGCTTCCGTCAAACGCTTTTTATCCGCATCTGAAAAATCTTTCGGAAAGTTTTTTATTGGCGAAAAAAAAGAGGAATTTTCGTCCACTTTTGCCAAAGCCTGTAATTGCGGGATGACTTTGATGACTAGGGATTTTGGAAGCAGATAGCCTGATTTTATTCCTTTTTTCATGTTTTCGATGGCAACATCGATCCAGTGTGCATAGGCACCGCAACGTTTCAGCCAATCGTCATAGTCCTTAACAGTTTTGAATGGTTGCGCGGAAGTGCCTGCACCTAACATCGCAAAATAACTTGGAACACTAGCAAATTGTGTGATGGGCAAGTATTCTGGATGGTATTGTTCAAGAACAAGTACAGACTCAATATCGTTTTCCATAATGGCTGCCGATATCTTGTCTTGTTTGCTGAGGTGCAGGCTTTCAAAAGATTTCAGACGCTTAAGATATTGAGCGTAGAAATCGTGCTTTTTCTTTAGGAACGATTCATCATCCGCAGGTAGCAAATCGTTGTAGCCTGCCACTCCATTAAAAGTGGCATTCATCGGATTGAACAGATTTCCTTCTTTGAAATACTGGTCAAAAAGCTGGTGCAATTTTGCATTGTCTTGCTGGGCGTATATGGAAAAGGGAATGCAGCATAGTGCTGACAGAAAATAGGATTTGATAGTCATGTTGAAGTTTTAATTGTATTGCTTGGGTTATTAGTACTGGACTCACCATTATATTGGAGAATGCGTATCGGTCATCTTGCCATTAGAAGTTTTTAAGGGTTTGAGTCAATTAATAGGTATTCATCATCCGTTGCAAACAGGAACGATTGACTTTTTTTCAATCAGCTAAAAAACGTGATTCTCAACATCAAATTTAATGCTTTCGAAACAGAATTTAAAGATTGTAAAATTCGCCAAAACCGATATGCCAATATTGTAAAAAGCCGTGCAGAAAAAGTATTACGACTTTACATAGGCTGCAGGACTTTTCCCAAAATATTGTTTGAATGACCTGCCAAATGACGAAGTGTCTTTATAGCCAACCTTATATGCGACGTCCTTGACATTATGTCCAATCTGCAGTAATCTTAAGGCTTCCTTCATCTTAAGCGATGCGAAATAATGTGCCGGTGAAATGTTGAAGGTGGTTTTGAATTTTTTGTTGAAGGAACTTTCCGAAATGTTGCAGATCTGAGCTAAGTAGCTGTTGCCGGGAAAGTCTTCGTGTATCTTTTTCTCCAAATAATTCAATGCGGAACGAAGCTCTCCAGTATTCAGTTTTTCTTTCTTTTTTTCGCTTTCTTTTGAGTATTGGATTATCTCATCAAGATAGCTGTGTATGAGTTTATATGTTTTTGCGCGGAGTTGCAACTTTCTTAGAGTAAAGGATTCTTTTTCGAAAATACTGATTAAGTTATTGACTATTGAACTATAGGATTGGCAGTTTTCCTGCACATATCCTTTGGATTTAAAATCAATAATCGTTCTGAGAAGATTGTTGTGTGATAGGAGTGGGTATTCTATATTTTGGAGCAGCCATTTTTTGTGAATGTCCAACCTTAATCCGTTGGCTTTTTGTTTTGCCTTGATGAATATTTCGGCAGTCATGTTGCCGTTGAAAAACATGGAAAACTGGTCAGTTGAATAGAACTTGTCTTCCGTCTTGATGTACAGCGGATTTTTCGTCCGTTCTTCCGTAAAGTAAAAAACTAAGGTAAAATAATCCGAACTGGGATTGGGGATGAAATTGTACTCGGCATCAACCGGACTGAAACTACTGAAAGAAAAAAGAAAAAGTCCTTCTTCCAAAAGTTGATAGCGAAAGGACGAGTTGATGATTTCGTTTTTGATTTCAATATAGCCGGAGTCTTTGTCATGCTTAGCTCCTGGATGCAACTGAAACATTTCACTGATATAGGATTCCGGGTCGGAAATGATGGAAGAAAAACGGATGCGGTTCTGCTCAACCATAGGAAAATGTTATTAGTTTGCCTATCAAAGTTATTCCCTATTGGTATTCAATTGCATATTTCCCTCTGGAATATTTTAGCTCAATACTATACTGCCACCGGAGCTTTGATATGCGGCCATGACTGATAGTTTTCCAGCTCAAAATCTTCGTATTGGAAAGAGAAAATATCCTTAACCTCTTTGTTTATTTTCAGTGCCGGCAATGGGAGCGGAGTTCTTTGTAGTTGTATGTCCGCTTGCTCAATATGATTTTTGTATAGGTGGACATCGCCAAATGTATGAACAAAATCGCCTAGCTCAAGATTGCAAACCTGCGCTATCATCATGGTCAACAGTGCGTATGACGCAATATTGAAAGGAACACCAAGAAAAACATCTGCACTGAGCTGGTATAGTTGACAGCTTAGTTTTCCGTCGGCAACGTAGAACTGAAACAAAGCATGACAAGGGCTTAACGCCATTTGGGACAATTCTCCCACGTTCCACGCATTGACGATAATACGACGGCTGTCTGGATTGTTTTTTATTTGGTGGATGGCGTCAGATATTTGGTCATAAGATTTACCGTCCGCACCTTCCCAACTGCGCCACTGCTTGCCGTAAACAGGTCCGAGATTACCCTCCGCATCGGCCCATTCGTCCCAGATTTTCACACCATGATCGTTCAGGTATTGGATATTGGTATTACCCTGCAAGAACCAAAGGAGTTCGTAAATAATACTTTTGAGGTGCAACTTTTTGGTTGTCAACAACGGGAATCCCTTTTGTAGATCAAAGCGCATCTGGTAGCCAAAAACGCTGTAAGTGCCGGTGCCGGTGCGGTCTGTTTTCTCGTGTCCGTTGTCACGTATATATTTCAGTAAGTCCAAATATTGCTGCATGTTACAAAGATAATATTCTTTACCTTTCTCTTTTATAACAACATTTTATGCGGAGATTTTTTTTGTTATTTGGATTGTTGATGGGGAGTGGATTGATGGCAACAGCACAACAATATTATATGCTGGTCGGTACGTACACGACCAATTCGGAGAGTAAGGGTATTTACGTCTATAAATTTGATGCGTCTACAGGGACACCAAAGTTGGTTAGTGTCAAAGATGCCATAAACCCGGAATATTTTGCCTTGAGTGATGGCGGTAAAAAAGTGTACGTTACGAACGAAAACATTACGGAGGCTGATAATGGAAAAGGCTCGATTAGTGCCTATTCCTTTGATAAAAAGAAAGGCGAGCTAACTTTCCTGAACAGTGTGCCATCCATAGGCAATTCACCTTGTTTTGTCACTACAGACGCAAAGGGCGCGAATGTATTGGCGGCCAACTATGGCGGAGGTAGTGTCATTCTTTACAAAACAGACAAGAACGGTGCTTTGCAAAAAGATCAGAAACAGTTCATCCAGCAGGATGGGAAAGGTGTACATCCCAATCAGGAAGGGCCGCATGTGCACGGTACGTTTATTTCTCCTGACGGAAAATATGTTTTCGTGACCAATCTGGGAAACGACCGTGTTTACAAATATAATTTTGACTCGAAAAGCAATACACCGTTGACGAACGGAACGCCTGCAACCTATAAAGTCCCGGACGGTTACGGCCCGCGTCATATTGCCTTTTCCAAAGACGGAAAATACCTCTATCTTCTCTGTGAACTGATAGGGAAAATAATCGTCTATTCTTATAACGACGGCAACCTGCAACAGTTGCAGATATTGGATGCGGCACCTCAAGTAGACAAAAATCTGGACAATGGAAGTGCCGCAATTCACGTCGCGCCCAATGGTCATTTTCTGTATGTGTCCAATAGAGGAACTGCCAATAACGTTGCTATTTTTCATATTGAGAACGACGGGCAACTAACACATTTGGACTACAAAAAAGTAGGGGCTCACCCGCGTGACATGGATTTCACACCTGATGGCAAATATCTGGTTGTCGTGTCCCGTGACGCTGACGCGCTGGAAATCTACGGTGTTGATAATGAAACGGGTTTCCTTACTGATACCGGAAATTCCCAATCGCTACCTAAGCCCGTTTCCGTTACTTTTACAAAATATTAATCACAATAAATAAAATCAAAAACCAATGTTCGAAAACATCCTAGAGAGCGTACAACAGATTGCTGGCCAAGCAGTAGAACAAAATCCAGACGTGGACAATGCACATAAAGAAGGCATTGCCGGAGAAGCTATCTCTTCCATCAAAAATGGTATAGAAGGTGCTATTTCCGATGGCAATATAGGCAACCTGTTGGGCTTTTTTTCCAATAGCAACGAAAATGCGGAATCCAATCCTGTCGTGCAGAATATCTCCGACAACTTCATCAACAACATCACACAGAAATTTGGATTGGGTGGTAGTGCTGCTTCTTTGAGTGCCATTATCCCGTTGATTTTCAATCTGGTTAAGTCGCATCTAGGTGGCGCGGCAGTAAGTGCTGACGGTGCTGCGGCTACGTCCAACGAAGGTGGATTGGGTGGCATCTTGGGTTCTTTCTCAGGTATATTGGACCAGAACCATGATGGTAAAGTTGATTTGGGTGACGCGGGTGGTTTGCTTGGTTCTCTTGGCAAACTATTTGGCGGAAAATAGTTTTACAATTTTGCTTAGCAAAAGGTCAGGAACGGGTGAAGTTCTTGGCCTTTTTGTTTGTACATTGTCGGACAAAATATTGTGCATGCTTCATATTCGGAACTATAAGAAATCGTAAGGTAAAAAGACTATACTAACGATTGATGAATGTGTACTTTCTTCAATCCGAGATACTTTGGATAGTTAGTTATTTCAAGGTATTGCAGCCGATAGGTTTGGTATTTTGGATGTTTTCTATATTGACTGTTTATAGAGGAGCATTGTATGTATTTGGAGCTAATATGCGAACCTTTCTCAAAGTTGTATTCGCGCTATTTATTGCTTTTTATCTGGTTTCTATTTATGGAGTTTCACCATTTTTGATTCCTGTTTTGATAGTGATTGGCTTTATGTTGTTTCCCCGAAATTATCCTTTAAAAAGTGTGTAATAGGACAAAATGTCAAAAAAATATGAATGGCAGGATAATTGTTTTTCATTTTTAAATAGATTTTATGTTTGAAAAAATATTGGCTCAAATAAAAGATTCCGCTATAGAAATCGTTGACCAACAACAATCCGTTCCTGCAGACAAAAAAAGCGTTGCGACCCACGATGCTATTGGTTCGATATCGGAAGAGATAGATAGGATGATGGATAGCGGAGATTTTTCTAGTCTGGAAGGAATTAACAATACGGACTCTCCCAGTAATAATGAAGCTATACAAAACATCATAGCTTCTTTTTCCAAAAAACTACAGCAAAACAGTCAGTTGAGTGTGGATATTGCAAACAAAACGAGCGCTGATATAGTTCCGCTTCTCTTCGTGAAAATGAAAGAAAAATTCAGTGGTGGCGGGTTGGATATCAAAACGCTGATGAGTAGCTTGAGCCTTTCGGATATGATGAAACTCATGTCCAATATGGGAAAATTTAAAAAGGTTTTCGGGAAATAATTCCTTCTATCAGAAGATTGTAAAAGCGTCCAAATTCGGACGCTTTTTGTTTGGGTATTAATGAAGTTTTAACGTTTGGTTTGATATATGACATTGTATGAGTGAGTACCTTTAAAGTGTACTTTTTACTAATGAAATAAAACGTATTGTATGCCAAATGATATCCGCCTGTATATGCTACAGACAGGCTCCCTGAAATGTAAAGAGAACAATATTAAAATGAACGCGTCTCTTGACCCTTACGAGATCCCCGTCCCTTGGTATCTTATCACGCATCCTAAAGGCAATGTGATTATTGATGGAGGAAATGCCGTTGAGTGTGCGACAGACCCGATTGGGCACTGGGGAGGTATTACAAATGTTTACTGGCCTGTGATGACCGAGGCAGACGGTTGTGTCAATGCGCTTAAGTCTATGGGAATAGCTCCGGAATCCATCAAGTATGTAGTCCAGAGCCATTTGCATTTAGACCATTCTGGCGCGGCGGGTCGTTTTCCCAATGCGACACATATTGTGCAAAGGTCGGAATACGAGTATGCCTATTCTGCTGATTGGTTTGCTGCTGGAGGCTACATCCGAAAAGATTTTGACAAAAAAGGGTTGAAATGGTATTTTTTGAATGGCTACCATGACGAGGGATTTGACTTGTTTGGGGATGGTACGCTCAAGGTTTTGTATACACCGGGACATTCGCCTGGACATTCCAGTTTTTTGGTGACGTTACCTCATTCCGGTCCTATATTGTTGACTGTAGATGCAGCTTATACGATGGATCATTGGGACGAAAAAGCATTGCCGGGATTTATGGCTTCGGCAGTTGACTCTGTGCGTTCAGTGGCAAGACTGAAATTTTTGGCACAAAAAGAAAATGCTTTGGTAGTTACCGGGCACGACCCTATTATGTGGCCAACATTTAAAAAAGGGCCAACAGAATTTTACGATTAGATTTTAGAAAAAAGAAAATAACTATGGGAACTATAAAAACGCGTGTTGCGGTACTGAGGGAGATGAAACTTCCCAGACCTTATACAGAATCCAAACCCTTGGCGATTGAGGAAGTAGAGTTGGATGAACCCGGAAAAGAA
>JAATFC010000242.1 GCA_015655435.1 Chitinophagales bacterium
CCATTTTAAAAAGGATGATTTGGGTAAATACCATTTTGAAAACTATAAGGCCACACTTCATTCTGAACTGGAAAAAGGGAAGCCGAGGCAACATACTTTTAGTGCTCATCAAGATGTGATTTATAAAGTAGAAACTGCTTATAACCTACTTGCCGGAAGGGCTGTGAAGCAACAAGGTACCCAAGTGTGGAAGCAACTTGACCTCAATGATAAGGATGGCGATGGCAATTTGCATGTGCGGCATTTCGGAGGTAACTACGGCTTTGATTTTGAAAATGCTTTAATGGCTTTACCAATAAAGGATGCGGATCGGGAACAACTGCTGAAACAATTAAGTGGTGGTGATAAAATACCAGTAATGCTGGAGATCAACAATAAAGCTTTGCAGGTAGCAATCAGTGCGCATCCGCTTAAAAAGGAGATTGCCCTTTATGATGGCACGGGGCAAAAAGTTACGTTGGAAGAATTGAAAAATAATGCTTCGCAAAACAAGGCCAATGTCAAACAATTAGTGCCGGAAAAAAGGGAAGAGAAACAGGTGGTTAAAAGTAAATCTATAAAATTATAAAGAGATGGAAAGTTTGGAACTGCTTGAAAACTTTTTAAGCAAAATTTCAAAGGATGGAAGGGTCGGCATAGCTCATATTGGCTTATACGCCTGCCTTGTTGGCTTATGGAAAGCAAAGGGGTGTCAGAACCCTTTAGTTACGTTTGGCTCTAAGGTAATGCCAGCGGCAAAAATAGGTAGTACCGCTACGTATCATAAGTTGATAAAGGAGCTGAATGATTATGGCTATATCAAATATGAACGCTCGTTTTCCAATGTGCAGGGGAGTCGGTTTTACTTAATCCAACAATAAAATATTATTAACCAGTAAATCGAAAAGTGATGAGTGCAGAAGTGATAACGAAAGAAGATTTACAGCTATTTAGATTTCAATTAATTAATGACCTGAAGCAAATTATTGAAGAATCTAAACCAGAAGAAAAATCTGAATGGCTGAAAAGTGGCGATGTTAAGAAAATGCTGAAGGTATCTCCCGGCACATTGCAAAATTTAAGGATCAATGGGCAATTGCATCCAAAGAAGATAGGAGGAGTCTGGTACTATAGCTTAGCAGAGATTAGAAAGTTATTTAAAACTAATTCGTAAGTTTATGTCATGCGATTTAAATAACTACAGACCTTTACTGAGTTGCTATCCAGGGATGATCGTTTAAATGTGTGGCATCTGGCCCTGATTTTTGGAATGATCCAGTTGGCTAGGGGAGGCCTTGGGGAAGCTATCTATATTTCCAGGAAAAAGGTAATGAAGATAGCCCACGTCGGTAGTATTTCTACTTACCATCGATGCCTAAAGGAATTGATTGAATTGGGCTATGTCGATTATTATCCAAGTTTCCATCCAGGGATCAAAAGCAAAATATTTTTGACAAAGCCCTTATTCTAAAAGCAAGGCATGTATTGGTTTTCAATACATGCCTTGCTTTTTTTACACCTCCATTAAACTAATCAGCTTTAGGAAAAAGTTTCTTTTTTAAGGCCATCATATCCTCGCTGATCTTCAGGTCAACAATCTTAGCATAATGCTGGGTTTGCCTGATATTCTTATGTCCCAACATTTTCGAAACAGTTTCCATTGGGACGCCATTACTTAATGTTACAGTAGTAGCAAATGTATGCCGCGCAATGTGGAAGGTTAATTTTTTTCTGATACCACAAGTATCTGCGATCTCTTTCAGATAAGAATTCATCTTTTGATTAGTCAGTACGGGGAGCACATAGTTTTCAATATTACATTTGGGGTGCTCATCATATTTTTTCATGATGTCCAAAGCCGTTGGTAATAGCGGCAGTCGGGTAGGGGTTTCCGTTTTTTGGCGTTTTGTAATGATCCATTGCTCGCCATCGGCGCCTTTGATGATCTCGGTGCGCCTGAGTGCTGCTACATCGACGTAAGCCAGGCCTGTAAAGCAACTAAATAAGAAAATATCCCTGACTTGTGAAAGCCTGTCTATTGTAAATTCCTTACTAGCAATGGCGTTCAATTCGGAGTTATCCA
>JAATFC010000134.1 GCA_015655435.1 Chitinophagales bacterium
ATAAAACATACACTCGAAACGAACAATACACAATCTATATTGATTACGTATCCAAACCCAACGAGTTCAAAACCCAGGGAAGCGCGGCTATCACGGATGCAAAAGGACTTTATTTCATCAATCCGGATGGTAAAGACCCCAACAAACCTATCCAGTTGTGGACACAGGGCGAAACAGAAGGCAGCAGCGTTTGGTTTCCTACGGTAGACAAGCCCGACCAAAAGACAACAGAAGAAATCACGTTGACTGTTCCGTCCAAATACGTTTCCCTTTCCAATGGTAGATTGGTTTCTTCCAAAGCCAATACGGACGGAACGAGAACGGATTATTGGAAAATGGATTTGCCTCATTCACCATATTTGTTCTTCTTCGGTGTCGGTGACTATGCAGTCATAAAAGACAAATACAAAAACAAGGAAGTCAACTATTATGTCGAACATGAATATGCTCCGGTAGCCCGCAAAATATTTGGTAATACACCAGAAATGATTGCTTTCTATAGCCGCATATTGGGTATCGATTACCCTTGGGTAAAATATAGTCAGATGACGGCTCGCGACTATGTCAGCGGTGCCATGGAAAATACGACGGCGACACTGCATACCGATGCGCTGCAACAAAATGCAAGAGAGCTTGTCGATGGTAACAAATATGAAGACTACGTGGCTCATGAACTGTTCCACCAATGGTTTGGCGATTTGGTTACTTGCGAAAGCTGGAGCAATCTGACCGTTAATGAAAGTTTTGCCAACTATAGCGAAACGCTTTGGGATACTTACAAATACGGTAAGGATGCAGGAGATAAACAGAATTTCGATGACATGCAGAGTTATCTTCGTAGCAACTCTGGAGATTTGGATTTGGTGAGATTCCACTACAAAGACAAAGAAGACATGTTCGATGCGGTTAGCTACAGCAAAGGCGGACGTATCTTACACATGCTGCGCCATTATGTCGGTGATTCTGCATTTTTCAAATCCTTGAACCTTTACCTAAACCAAAACAAATTTGGTAACGGAGAGGCGCACCAATTGCGTTTAGCATTTGAACAGGTTACCGGACAAGACCTTAACTGGTATTGGAACCAATGGTATTTCGGAAGTGGTAATCCGGACGTATCGATTACGCATCAATATGATGCATCTTCCAACAAAGAGACTGTAACTATTGAACAAAAACAGTTGTCTGGCAAAGTTTTCGAACTTCCAATAGACATTGACATTTATGTAAACGGAAAGAAAACAAGGCACAGCGTTTGTACAAAAAAGAAAAAGGAAACTTTCACTTTTCCTGCTAGTTCCAAACCAGACTTGGTCAACGTGGACGGAGACAAAATCCTCCTTTGGACAAAAAAAGAAGACAAATCTCTGGAAGAATACGCTTACCAATATAACCATGCCGGCACTTATGTAGACAAACGAGAAGCATTACGTGCTGCGGCTAACGATTCTACCAATAGCCCAATTGCATTGGATTTGGTGAAAAAAGGTTTAGGAGATAAGTTCTATGACATTAGACAACGTACATTATCTTCCTTGCTCAGTAGCCAGACTGCACCGTCACCGGAAGTCGTAGCAACTATCGAAAAAATAGCTAAAGAAGATCCGGACCGAAAAGTACGAGCAGTAGCTATTTCTGTTTTAGGAAAATTTGTCGACAAAAAATATCAACCATTATTTGAAAGCGGTATTAGCGACAGCTCTTATTCGATTGCAGGAGCTTCATTGACAGCCTTGTCCAAACTGGACCAACCTAAGGCGCTCGCACTTCTTCCAGAAATGAAGAAGGACATGCGTGGCGAACTTAAGGATGCTGTTGAAAATCTTGCTATCTATACCTATACCGATGAGGATTTTGACCGTCTTTATACCGAGTTAAAGGACGTTAACTTATATAAAGGCGTTGAGACCACATTTAATTTCATTATTTATTTGAATAATGTCAAGAATGTTGACAATTTCAAAAAAGGTATTGATTTAGTATTGGAAAAAAGAGGAAAATACGCTCCGTTGTCACAGCCCTTGGCAGACAACATTACGGGACAACTTACTGACCTGCTTAACAAAAAACAGCAGGAAGCCATCAGTAACTCTAATATAAAACCAGAAGCGGATTATCTTCAATCCAAATTGAAATAAACCAGTTTTCTATTGCGATACAAAACGGGCAAGCATTTCGCTTGTCCGTTTTTTTATGATAAAAAATAGAAAAAAAGAAAGAATTTCGCCCTATGGAAAAAGATGCATCCATTATCTGGCAATATATTCAGGCAAACTGGGTAGTGAGTTTTACGACACAGCAAGGAGAAAAACTCTGGTCCGCCAATGCTTTTTATGTGGGAGAAAAAGAAACAAATTCCTTGATATTGTTGAGCAGCGAAAACACGCAGCACGGACAGATGCTTCTGCAAAATCCGAAAGTGTCCGGCACGATTTCCAATCAGGAAAAAGACGTCGCATTACTGAAAGGCTTACAGTTTGCAGGAGAAATGCATCCATTGGAAAATGAAGAAGCAAATCGGGCATTTGAGTTATATTGCCAACAGTTTCCGATTGCCCGACAGATGAAAGAAACCGTATGGCAATTACGTTTTTCCATATTAAAATACACCGACAATAGTTTGGGTTTTGGAACCAAACTATATTGGAGTGATGAAAGTATTTAGTTACCGTTCTCAAGCACGACATTTGGGTGGTTTTCAAAATTCACAATTCGTAATTTAAAATGGCTAGAAAAAAAATCATAGTTGGCATAAGCGGCGCAACCGGAATCCAATACGGGATTCGGGCATTGGAACTCCTGAAAAAACAAGACATTGAAACACATCTTGTCATGAGCAAAGCAGCCGAACTTGTCCGTACCTATGAAACGGAATTTAAACGCGATGATATATTGGCATTAGCTGATGTTGTGTATTCCTTGCAGGATATTGGTGCAGCGATAGCAAGTGGCTCTTTCAAAACTTCCGGAATGTTGATTGCTCCATGTTCCATTAAGACTATGTCCGAAATCGCCACAGGAGTCACATCTTCCCTCCTCTCCCGTGCAGCCGATGTCGTATTGAAAGAAAGACGTAGACTCGTATTGATGGTACGCGAAACGCCATTACACGCCGGACATCTTAAAACAATGCTTTCGCTTACAGAAATGGGTGCTATCGTTACGCCACCAGTTCCTGCATTATATATGAATCCTCAATCCATTAATGAAATGATTACACATTCCGTAGCCCGAGCGTTGGATTTGTTGGATGTTGAAGTGGATGTCCCCAGATGGACCAATGAGCATCGAGTGGAGTGATGGATTGCAAGAGGATGTAATGTTAAAATTGGATAAAAGGAATAGCTATTGTTTGAATTGCCTTTAATCTGTGGCTATTACATTATAAACTCAAA
>JAATFC010000258.1 GCA_015655435.1 Chitinophagales bacterium
AGACGCAGCATTGACGTTGTTGGCTTTGATTGATAGTTTGCCATTGTTGCAGTTGTATGTAGCGGAATCATGAGCGTCAAATTGTATTTTGCTGATGGCTACCTTGCCTTTCATGGACGGGAATCGCCTATTGATAAGATCTTGTACTGCCGTAAAATTTTGCGCGTATCCGATTTGTATGCATGATGCCAACAACAGAAAAAGAAAACAAGTTTTTAGGTATTTCATTTTTATGAAAATTTTTCCAATATGATAGCGTCAAAATTAACTTTTTAAGCAACAGGTTAGGGTGAATAAGAAATAAGCTGCGCAAAGGTTTGCGGAAGATTGGGTAATGTTTAAAGTGAATGGCGTATTGGCAAAGATGCGTTTCGATATACTTTCCGTCTGAGATTAAAGAAATACCCAATTCTTTTTCAATTTAAATCAAAATCCTACATTTGTTTTCGGGAACGTTCCCAATATAAACATTCCATTATGTATAGATTGCTTTTAATTGCCACGTGTTTACTCTGCACTATTTTGACAAAAGCGCAGCAGTTGGTCTCACCAAACAAACAGTTTGTCATGGTTTTCAGCGTTGACGAACAAGGAAAACCACTATACAAACTCCAATATAAAGGAAAGGATGTCATTGCTCCGAGCCACATGGGGCTTGACTTACAGCCCGAAGGGAAAAAAATAACGTTTGAAACAGCGGGTAATACAGGTGGTGCCGCTCAGAAGGAAATCAATTCCCTCTACGACGGATTTAAAGTTATTGATAGCAAAACGGCTTCTTTTGACAAAACCTGGAAACCCGTGTATGGCGAAGTGAACCAGATTCGAAACCATTATAACGAACTATCCGTAACGCTCCAGCAAAATAAAACGGACAGAAAAATAATCATACGTTTTCGGTTGTTCGACGACGGACTAGGATTTCGCTACGAATTTCCCGAACAGAAAAACCTGACTTATTTTGTCATAAAAGAAGAAAAGACGGAGTTTGCTATGACGGGCGACAACACGGCATTTTGGATTCCGGGAGATTTTGATACGGAAGAATATACTTATGCAAAAACAAAACTATCGGAGATAAAAGCCAAGAATGAAAAGGGTATTGACGGAAATGCTTCGCAAACTCCGTTTTCTCTGACAGGTGTGCAGACGCCGCTTTTGCTCAAGACAAAAGAGAATTTTTATATCAGCATTCATGAGGCTGCTTTGATTGACTATTCAGCGATGAACCTCAATCTGGACGACAAAAATTTTGTTTTCCAAACCTATCTGACGCCCGATGCTCAAGGAAATAAAGGTCATCTGCAATCTCCTTGCGTTACGCCTTGGAGGACGATTGTTGTGAGTGATAAAGCTGGCGATATCCTTACTTCCAAAACAATATTGAACCTTAACGAGCCGACAAAATATGCTTCTACGGATTGGATTAAACCCATGAAATATGTTGGTGTCTGGTGGGAAATGATTACCGGAAAAAGTACTTGGGCTTATGCTGATATTGATAACGTGCAACTAGGTGTGACGGACTATTCCAAACTCAAACCCAACGAAAAGCACGGTGCCAATAATGCCAACGTAAAAAAATATATTGACTTTGCCGCGGCAAATGGATTTGACGGTGTATTGGTGGAAGGTTGGAACGAAGGTTGGGAAGACTGGTTTGGCAAAACGAAGGACTATGTGTTTGATTTTGTAACACCGTATCCGGATTTTGACGTGAAAGGTTTGCATGCATATGCAGCGAGCAAAGGTGTCAAGATTATCATGCACCACGAGACTTCCTCGTCCGTTCGCAACTATGAACGTCACATGGATACGGCTTATAAATTCATGGTTGAAAATGGCTACAATGCAGTAAAAAGCGGTTATGTGGGCGACATCATTCCAAGAGGTGAAAAACATTATGGGCAATGGATTGTCAACCATTATCTCTATGCAATCAAGCAAGCCGCGAAGTATCACATCATGGTCGATGCACATGAATCAGTTCACATGACAGGACTGCAACGCACCTATCCAAATCTGCTCGCTCAGGAATCCGCAAAAGGAACGGAATACGAAGCATTCGGAGGCAATTCGCCCGACCATACGACGATTATTCCGTTTACCAGATTGATGGGAGGACCGATGGACTATACACCGGGTATTTTTGAAATGGATATTAGCAAAATTAATCCGGATAACCATTCGCATGTCAATAGCACGCTGGCGCGCCAATTAGCGCTGTACGTTACCTTGTATAGTCCGTTCATGATGGCGGCAGATTTCCCCGAGCATTATGAAAAATACAAAGACGCTTTTCAATTTATCAAAGACGTTCCGGTTGATTGGGATGACACCAAGGTATTGGAAGCAGAACCTGGAGACTATATTACCTACGCCAGAAAACAAAAAGGGAAAGATGCTTGGTTTGTAGGTCGTACCAATGACGAAGAACCTCGGGACTCCAATATCACATTAGATTTTCTAACTCCGGAAAAAAAATATATTGCCACTATATATGCGGATGCAAAAGACGCCAACTATAAAACCAATCCGCAGGCATATACCATCAGAAAAATAGAAGTGAGCAGTAAAAGTAAAATCAAACAAGCTTGTGCTCCTGGTGGTGGATATGCCATAAGTATAGTTGAAAAATAGTTGCGTCAATGAATAGTTGACAATGGACTATGAAAATTGATAATGAACTATACATTTACAATCTTTAGAAAAGAAATCTTAAGGATTAAAACAAAGTCTGACAGAAATGTCGGACTTTGTTTTACCATATTGCGTTTCGGATGTGAGCCGCGTGTGTTTCCTATATCTTAAAGTATATAACTTTACCACAACTATGATTAAAAAGAACTTCAATATAAAAGACCTTGCCAAGGCGATGGGATTGTCCACCTCGACTATATCCCGAGCCTTTAGGGACAATTCCGATATCAATCCTGAAACAAAGGAAAAGATATTGGAAAAAGCAAAAGAATTGGGTTATCAGCCCAACATATTTGCCAGTAGCCTGAGGGACAAAGCCGCAAGGACTAT
The DNA here is from genome assembly GCA_015655435.1 of Chitinophagales bacterium. Taxonomy (GTDB): domain Bacteria; phylum Bacteroidota; class Bacteroidia; order Chitinophagales; family Chitinophagaceae; genus Rhizosphaericola. Next base: position 3,031 of record JAATFC010000258.1, read on the forward strand.
AGCCATTGTGTTACCCGAGTTGGCAAATAATTTTTTCTCACAGGCAGTAAAGGGTATCGAACAGATAACCAGAGCGCACAATTATCATACGCTTGTGTATGTTACGGACAGCATCTATGAGAAGGAGGTCAGCATATTGACTGAATTGCAAAACGGTCGGGTAGATGGCATTATCATGTCAGCGACAGGCGAGGGAAAAGGGAGTACGCATATAACCAATCTGACGAAAATGTCGATTCCTGTTGTGTTTTTCGACCGTGTGTACGAAGACTTGGACGCACCCAAAGTAATCACCAACGATTATGCCAGCAGTTACCAAACTACCAAGGACTTGCTAGAACGAAAATGCAAGAAAATTGCTTTTTTGGTCATTGATTCCGATAGGTCTATTGGGCAGATACGTACCAAGGGTTATAGAGATGCTATGAAAGATGCAGGTTTTGGCAAGGACGAAATCAGTGTATTGGAATGTGACAATGACCGGGAGATTTCTTATGATATCATCCGCAATTTTATATTGGAAAATAAACCCGATGCGATCATTACGGCCGTGGAACGTCTGGCCATTGTTACCTACCGTGTATGCCTCAATGAAAAAATAAATATACCTAACCAATTGAAAGTAATTGGCTTTTCCAGCTTGGAGATTGCCGATCTGCTCAACCCCGCTTTTTCTACGATTACGCAGCCTGCCTTTGAAATGGGCAAGAAGGCTGCACAACAGATGTTTGTATCATTGAAGAGCGCTAAAGGAAATCCCGTTTCAGAACCTATCGTATTGGATTCCAGTATTATACACCGAAAATCGACCAGTTAGTCTTAACGATTATCTAAATTTTTTATAGATTTTACTAAAAAACGTTTGTTAGTTTGTTAAAAGAGATTATGTTTGTGTTAATTTCGGGAACGATACCGGAAACGTTCCCGAAAAATAAAAAGTTTTAAACACGTCGAGATTTATCATTTATTTATTCAAAATTTTTTTAATTACATGAAGCTCAATCGATTGCTGTTATTCCTCACAGTATTTCTACTTGGAATAGTCTCAGTACATGCGCAGACTCGTACTATTAAAGGGCGGGTATTAAGTGCCAAAGACAGTTCTGTCGTGCCTAATGCATCCATTACCTATGGAACAAACAAAGGAGTTTCGGCAGATGATCAAGGAAATTTCACTTTAAATCTGCCTAATGATGTCAATACAATACAAGTGTCGGCATTGAATTACCTTTCACAGACTATAGATGCCTCCAATACAGAGACAATTTATCTACGTCCATTTGATCAGAATTTGGATGCGGTGGTCGTCATTGGTTATGGTACTGCACGGAAAAAAGACTTGACAGGGTCGGTTGCGACTGTTTCTGCCAAGGATTTCAACGGCGGTATGGTATCTTCCCCTGAACAATTGATTCAAGGTAAGACTGCGGGAGTTCAAATAACTACTAATAATGGGGCTCCTGGCGCAGGCGTTACAATCCGCATTCGTGGTGGCGCATCTTTAAATTCTAGTAATGACCCGTTGATTGTAGTAGATGGCGTTCCTCTAAGTATGGGAACCATTGGAAATATTTCTAATCCACTAGCAATGATAAACCCTAGTGACATTGAAACGTTTACCATCTTGAAGGATGCGAATGCAACGGCCATTTATGGTTCTCGTGCTTCTAATGGAGTAATCTTGATTACGACAAAAAGAGGGAAATCAGGCAAACCTGTTTTCACATTTACTACAACTAATTCTATTTCGAAGGCTGCTAAACTGGTAGACGTTTTAAGTGCTGATTCCGTTAGGGCATTTGTAAAAGAATATGGTACCGATGCACAAATAGCGATGCTAGGCACGTCCAATACCAATTGGCAAAAACAGATTTTCCGTTCTGCCTTTGCCACAGACAATAATCTAAGTGTCGTAGGTACCCTAAATTCATGGTTACCATATCGTGCTTCGGTTGGCTTTACTGATCAGAGTGGTATCTTGAAAAGAGATAATATGAAGAGGGTTTCTGCATCTCTTAGTCTTTCTCCTAAATTTTTCGACAATCATTTGAAAGTTGATTTGAACTTAAGAGGTACTACTACTCGATCCTTCTTTGCTAACACTGACGCGATTGGCCCAGCAATACAATTCGATCCAACTCAGAGTATTTACCAATCGGGGAGTTTTTTTGGCGGCTACCGTGAATGGTTGACAAATGATACTACGCCAAATCCAAATGCTCCACATAATCCAGTGGCTTTGTTAAACCAAAAATCAAACATTGGCTACGCTGATAGGAGTATTGGAAACTTACAGTTGGATTATTCCTTTCATTTCCTTCCCGATCTGCATGCAAATGTGAATGTAGGTTATGATGTTGCTAAAAGCCATGGCACTATTTTTATTCCTGCCAATGCTGCAATGGCGGCAGATAATGAACCATCTCAAAGAGGACAATATTCGCTTTCTAAAAACACGTATTACAATTATGTAGCGGAAGGTTATCTAAGCTATAACAAAACGATTAATTCTATAAAAAGTAACATAAACGTTGTTGCTGGTTATGGATATTATTCAAATAATTCCAAAGCATATAATGACACGACTTATGCGGCTGACAGTGTTACCGTGAAAGGTTCTCCTTCGCTTCCTATTGATCTACAGCAAAACAGGTTGCTTTCCTACTATGGTAGATTAATCTATACCTATGATGACAGATATATTCTTTCTGCCACTATTCGTAGAGATGGATCGTCCAAGTTTGCACCTGCCAATCGTTGGGGCGTATTTCCATCTTTAGGCTTTACTTGGAGGGCGATTAATGAATCATTCATGAGAAACCAGAATGTACTTTCAGACCTTAAAGTTCGTTTGAGTTATGGTGAGACAGGACAGCAGGATGGTATCAGCAATTATTCGTACCAACCAACCTATTATACAGGAAATGTAGCGGGACAATATCAGATTGGCAATCAGTACTATACGTACTATTCTCCTAATACTTATGATGTAAACTTGAAATGGGAGTCTACGAAAACATCCAATGCAGGTATAGACTTTGGCTTTTTGAACAACCGTATCACGGGTAGCGTGGATTACTATATTAAAAAAACTAAAAACCTGCTAGCTACTGTTCCGATTTCAGTGGGTACCAATTTCAGCAATACTATTACTACCAATGTTGGTGATATGGATAATAATGGATTGGAATTGAACTTGAATGGAACCATTATAAAAACCAAAGACCTTGTTTGGAATGTTGGATACAATATTTCTTTCTACAATACGAAAATTAAGAATTTGTCCTTAAATCCAGACCCTACTTATATGGTGTCAGTTGGAGGCATAAGTGGTTCCACTGGTAATTACATACAAAGGCACGCAATCAATCAGACTCCATATTCATTCTATGTATACAAACAAGTCTACGGTACGGATGGCAAGCCCCTGGAAGGTGTATATGCTGATTTAAATGGCGATGGAGCTATTACAACGGCAGATATGTATTTTTATCATTCTCCGGCTCCTAAATCAACTATGGGATTCAATACTTCGGTTAATTATTTGCGTTGGACATTTAGTACTTCTTTAAGGGCTTCTTTTGGTAACTATATGTACAATAATGTGGCTTCCAATTTCAGTACTATATACAATATATTGAGCCCAAGTGGACTAATCAATAACGCTACTACTGATATCTACAATACCAATTTCTCCACTCCTCAGTATTTCAGCGACTATTATATACAGAATGCGTCTTTCCTAAGAATGGATAATATTACAGCAGGATACAATTTCGGATCTTTATCGAAAGCGCATCCAGATGTTCAACTTTCAATAACTGGAACCGTTCAGAATGTATTTATCATTACAAGATATAAAGGATTAGATCCGGAATCTCCTAGTAACAACGGTATTGATAACAATTTCTATCCACGTCCAAGAACTTATGCTTTGACGCTGGGATTGAAATTCTAATTTGTTCTATCTTATCCATTTATAACTATAAAGAAATGAAAAAGAATATTATAAAATATATAACATCGGCTTGTTTATTAACCATTGGAGCGGCTTCTTGCTCCAAGGATCTTAATCTAGCACATCAGGGCGATGCGACAACTGCGGTAGTCTATGCAAATGCCGCTGCATATAAGACGCAATTGGCAAAAGTATATGCTTCTTATGCACTGACGAGCAGCACAGGAGCGGGTAATAGTGATCTTGGTGGTATTGATGCCGGTACCTCAGATTTTTTACGATTGTATTGGAATGCACAGGAAATAACTACCGATGAAGCCTCTTGTGCTTGGGTAGGAAATGACGGTATTCCAGACCTGGATTACAATACTTGGAATTCTACTAATGTCCTATTGCAGGGACTTTACACGCGTTCCATATATCAGATTACCATAGCCAATGATTTTATTAAGAACGCGTCAGATGATAATCTGGCAAGCAAAAATATCACAGGTGATTCTGCAACCTTAGTAAAAAATTATAGGAATGAAGCTCGTTTTTTAAGGGCATTTCAATATTGGGTATTGATGGATCTGTTTGGTAATCCTCCATTTGTAGATGAAAATAGCCCTATCGGAGCAACCGCACCTCCTCAAATAAAAAGAGCTGATCTTTATAACTATGTGGTTACAGAACTGCTTGCTATAGAGAGTGGAATGGTAAGTGCCCGACAAAATGAATACGGACGTGCAGACCAAGGCGCCTGTGATGCCTTGTTGGCAAGGATATACTTGAATGCGGAAGTCTATACAGGAACTGCAAAATATGATAGTGCTATCATCTATTCGCAAAAAGTGATCAATGATGGTTACAGTCTGAAGTCCAATTATGCGCAATTATTTATGGCAGATAATAATCTGAATAATCCAGAGGCAATTCTTACAATTAATTATGACGGTGTCAATACTCAAAATTATGGTGGTACTACTTTTATCATCAATGCTGCTGTTAATGCTGCGATGACTCCTGCCGCATTTGGAATTCCAAACGGCGGTTGGGGAGGAAAT
>JAATFC010000001.1 GCA_015655435.1 Chitinophagales bacterium
CTGAAGAAGCAGTTGGACGATTTGAAAAACGCGCATCCGGAAATTGAAAGTTTTGTTGAGGAAATGGAGATATTCAGGTTAGGACACGGTATGGTGAGTCCAGTTCGTGGATTTGTGACCAGCAGGGAAATGCAGGATGCGCGAAAACCGATAGACAACAAGATATTCTTTGCACATACTGATTTGTCCGGTATTTCTGTATTTGAAGAAGGCTTTTACCAAGGCATTAATGCCGTCAATAAAATGTTGGGATAATATGGGAAAACAGCCATGGATACACAACAAACTTGGATACAGCATTTTTATATTGCTGCCACCTTTTTTGATTTTGCTACTTATCGTAGTATTTCAAAAACAGATAAACCTGGTAGAAAACCATTATTCCTTTTATACATGGCTGTTTTTTATTGTATTTATTGATGTAGCACATGTGTATGCTACCTTATTCAAAATCTATTTCAAACCAAAAGTTTTTCAGGAAAGGAAGCGATTGTACATAGCACTTCCCATTATATGCTTTGTGGTTGGGCTTGTATTGTTTTCCTTTGGTAGCTTGGTTTTCTGGCGGGTATTGGCATATGTAGCTGTTTTCCATTTTGTCAGACAGCAGTATGGTTTTATGCGGCTGTATAGTCGTGGGGAAAAGACAGGTGTTCTTTATAGATGTATTGACAATGGTGTGATTTATGCTGCTACCGGTTATCCGATGGTATATTGGTTTGTCAATCCTAATCGCCAGTTCAACTGGTTTGTTGAAAATGAATTTTTGCAAATAAAAGGCAGCCAGTATTTACCTTATTTTGAAATTGTTTACTATGCATTGATTGCTGTTTATGTCATCAAGACGGTAATTGTCAGCTTTCAGATGCGCTCTTTCAATATTCCCAAAAACATATTGATACTCGGAACATGTGTTTCCTGGTATTTTGGCATTGTTTATTATAATGACGATCTGGTATTTACGATGCTTAATGTCGTTTCGCACGGGATTCCATACATGGCATTGATATATTTCAGGGAAGTCGGTGACAAACAATCTTTCAAATCGTTTGGACGGTTTTGGCAGCGGTTTTCTCCTATTGGAATGTTGCTGTTTTATATTGGATTTCTCCTTGTTGTTGCTTTTTTTGAAGAGTTTTTATGGGAAGGTCTAGTCTGGGGTGAAAATATCAAACTGGGTTTCAGCAATAATATTATTTCTGGATGGCAGATATTGCTAGTTCCCTTGTTGTCCGTTCCTCAGTTTACACATTACATATTGGATGGGATTATATGGAAACGGAAAAAGTCGTGAGATTCCAATCTCCGAACTTCTCAATAATTGCGAAAAAAGATATCCCTGTATTATTCTAACAGATTTTAAACCAGCACGTCTTTGTACGCTTCTTTCCCGTCCATGACTTTTGCGGCAAATGGGCACAACGGCATGATTTTCATGTGTTTGGCACGCGCATATGCCACTGCTGCATCGACGAGCTGCTTCCCGATACCTTTACCGCCAAATTTGGGGTCGACTTCCGTATGCTCAATAATGAGGACGCTCATTTGGTTTTTCACATAGGTCATTTCTCCTGCTTTTCGCCCTCTTCATAAGCTTCAAAAATGCCCTTGCTGTCTTTTTCAGCGTTTTTAATAGTGATAGACATATTTCTTTGGTTTTAAGGTATTGCAAATACCGAACTATGCCTAAAGTTAGGGGATTGTTTACAAAAAGCATTACAGGAAGAAAAATGAGGTTGTAGCGGTGTTTGTAATCTATCATAAAATCTTGTCCCGTTTACAACTTTTTCATTCCTAACATTTTGACAATAATACTTGGTATTTAGATAGCAATTAATTAAGTACCTTTGCTGCCATTTATTAAGCGATATAGAAGGATTTTAAGCGAATGAGTTCTAGATATAGAGAATTTTCTAATTTAAATCTTCCTGATACCGAGAAGGAAGTGCTTCAATACTGGCAGGATAACGATACTTTTAACAAAAGTATCGAACTGAGGGAGGGTGCGCCTAGTTTCGTTTTTTACGAAGGACCACCTAGTGCCAACGGAATGCCGGGGATACATCATGTGATGGCGAGAACCATTAAGGATTTGTTTTGTCGTTACAAAACCATGCAGGGTTTTCAGGTAAAAAGAAAGGCCGGCTGGGACACGCATGGCTTACCTGTGGAGTTGGGTGTCGAGAAAGAATTAGGTATTACAAAGGACGATATTGGACACAAGATATCCGTAGAAGAATACAACGAAAAATGCCGCGAAGCGGTATTGCGCTATAAGGACAAATGGGACGAACTCACCGTTAAAATGGGCTATTGGGTAGACCTAAACAATCCTTATATCACGTTCAAGAACGATTATATAGAGACGCTTTGGTGGTTGTTGAAGAAGATGTATGACAAAGGTTTGTTGTACCAGAGCGTAAGTATACAGCCTTATTCTCCTGCTGCAGGAACGGGTTTGAGCTCACACGAACTTAATATGCCGGGAACGTATTGGGACGAAAAAGACACAACGCTTGTCGCCATGTTCAAGGCGATTAAGGACGAAAAAACACAATTTTTGTTCGATGCGGCGGGTTCGGATGAGGTTTTCTTTATGGCTTGGACGACTACGCCTTGGACCTTGCCATCCAACTTGGCATTGACGGTCGGTCCGAAAATAAATTATGTTTTAGTTAAAACATTCAATCCTTATACACATCTTCCCGTCAATGTTATATTGGCGAAAGCATTGATTTCCAAATATTTCACTGCCGAAGGTGAAAATGGTGATTTTGAAAACTATGGTGAAGGTGTTAAGCTTTTACCTTGGAAAATACTCGCAGAATTTAAAGGTTCGGACATTATAGAAAGTCGTTACGAACAGTTGATGCCTTTTGACGGCAATACGCCTGGACTATCCGGTGGAGATCCTTTTCGGGTAATCGGAGGTGATTTCGTTACTACAGAAGATGGTACGGGTATTGTGCATACAGCACCTGCTTTTGGTGCAGATGACTTTAAGGTTGGACAGAAAAACAATATTGGCATATTGACATTGGTGGACAAAACCGGAAAATTTGTTGATGGTGTTGGCCCATACAGTGGTCGTTATGTAAAAGATTTTTTCAATCAGGAAGGTTATACGGATGTCAACGTCGATATTGCCGTTGACCTGAAACTGAACAACCGTGCTTTCAAAGTCGAAAAATACGTCCATAGTTATCCGCACTGCTGGCGCACGGACAAACCAATCCTTTATTATCCATTGGAATCTTGGTTCATCAAGACTACGGCTCTGCGTGAACGCATGGTCGAACTGAACAAAACCGTAAACTGGAAGCCAAAAGCGACCGGAGAAGGTCGTTTCGGTAACTGGCTGGAAAACATGGTGGACTGGAATTTGAGCCGCAGTCGTTTCTGGGGAACACCGCTTCCAATATGGAAAACCGAAGACGGTTCGGAGGAATTGTGTATCGGCAGTGTAGAACAATTGAAAAAAGAAATTGCGAAAGCAGGAGACTTGAATTCTGCGGAAACAATTGCCAATATAAAACAAGATTTACACAAGCCTTATGTGGATAGAGTGCTATTGCTTTCGCCGTCAGGCAAACCGATGACGCGTGTTGCGGATTTAGTGGACGTTTGGTTTGACTCGGGTGCGATGCCTTTTGCACAGTGGCATTTCCCTTTTGAAAATCAAGACATTTTTGCCAAAAACTATCCTGCGGACTTTATCAGCGAAGGCGTTGATCAGACACGTGGATGGTTCTATACTTTGCATGCGATCAGTTCTTTGCTGAAAGAAGAAATCCAGGAGGAACTACGCGAAAACGGTGTAGAAGTCACAGACGAAAAATATCCCGGTTTGGCTTTTAAAACTGTGGTTTCCAATGGTTTGGTATTGGACAAAAATGGCAACAAGATGAGCAAACGTCTTGGCAATGCTGTTGATCCTTTTGAAACATTGGCCAATTACGGAGCCGATGCGACACGCTGGTACATGATGACCAATGCGTCGCCTTGGGACAATCTGAAATTTGATATTGACGGTATCAAGGAAGTTACGCGTAAGTTCTTTGGTACTTTATATAATAC
>JAATFC010000368.1 GCA_015655435.1 Chitinophagales bacterium
ATACGTTGGTCAGTTGGTAAGGGTCTGCATCGGAGCCTACTTTTGCCCAACCCACTCTCACTTTACCATAGCTCAAGAAATCAGATTTTAGCTTAAGGGCATCTGTCCAGACAAATGTTCCGTTGAATGATGGATAAAAATAGGATTGCTTGCCTACAGGTAGCGTAGAAGACCAGTCATTCCTGGAGGTAATACTCAAGAATGCAAAATTTTTGTATCCCAACTGAGCGGATCCATATACTGAGTAAACCCTTTTTCTACTAAGATAACTAGTAGAAACGAGTGCATCCCTTGAGTTGGCCAAGGTGTAAACGTCTGGGACTGCCAACCTTGGCGCTTTTTGATCATTTTGTTCCAATGTATTGTTACGTACATTCGCACCACCAACCACATTCAGGGAGAAATCACTGTTTAGGTTTTTATTGTAAGTAAGTAGTAGTTCTGTATTGTTTTCGTTGACACGATAAGCATCCTCTTCGTAAGATCCATAAGGAGTGCCACTTGTACCATAGGCTACTCTTAATTTTCTTCGGTCGTTGTACTGGTCCAAGCCGCTGTGAAACTTGATGTTCAATCCGTTGCTCAGGTCATATTGCAGACCAACGTCTCCCACGATACGGTCACGTCTTTGTTGAACCGTGTTTTCATATGCGCCGAAATATGGATTGGGATAATAAGCATTGTTCCAGTTGTCCGAAGATCCTGTTTCGAAATAAGAATCCTTTACTTTTTGCATATCTACCTGACGACCAAACCAGATAAATTGCAACATTGCACTAGTAGCTCTTTTTCCTCCCACACCTGGTAGGTTCGGAGCATCCAAAAGATAGTAGTTGCCAGTAGAGAACAGCGTCAGTCTTGGGGCGATTTTGAAGGAAGTATTATAGGAAAAATTACGTTTGTTTTGTTCCGTATTAGGCGTGATTCCGGTCTGATGAATGTTGTTGAAAGAAATCCTGTAATTGTATTTGTCCCCGGCGTCCGCAATAGAAATACCATTATCAGTCGTAAATCCAGTCTTGAAAAAGGATTTCACATTGTTTGGATGTGCTACAAAGGAAACAGCTTCACCATTTGATCCAAATTGCGGGATCAACTGTCCTTCCATTCTTGGCCCCCAACTTTCATCTACACCGTCGTTGAGTCCCCCGCCCTTGCCGTCCACATAGCTAAACTCCCCATTGGCACCCTGTCCAAATGTGTTCTGGAACTTAGGCAGTATCAATACATTCTCGAAGACGTTGTTGGAGTTGATGGTAATTCCTAATCCTTTCTTTTTCCTACCGGACTTTGTCTTTATCAAGATGACACCGTGTGCTGCTCTTGACCCGTATAAGGCCGCCGCAGTAGGTCCCTTTAAAACGCTCATGGATTCAATATCCTCGGCATTGATATCAGAAACCGCATTGGCGAAATCTCGACTTCCCCCTGCTCCCAACTGACTGTTGTCAACTGGAACGCCATCTACAATGAACAAAGGCTGATTATTGCCTGCCAGAGAGGTTTCACCACGTATGATAATTCTGGAAGAGCCCATATTTCCTTGGGAGTTAGTGATACGTACCCCAGCAATTTTTCCCGACAATTCGTTGACCAGATTGTTGGATTTTGCGGTTGTCAATTGGTCGCTTTTCACCTCTTGTAGACTGTAACCCAGGGATCTTTTACTTCTAGAAATACCCAAAGCAGTTACGACGACTTCTTCCAATTGTCTGTTTGAAGGCGTCAGAAAAAGTAGGATAGATGTTTCATTGTCCTTAACAACATAGAAGTTGTCGTTGTATCCGCTTTTCGAAAATTTGATGGTATCGCCAGCTTTCAGATCAATGTTAATCTGGCCAGTACTATCAGATTCTAACAGTTTACCATTGACAACGAAACTTACATCTGGAAGGAGGGTATTTGTTTGCGTATTTTCTACTTTGACCTCAGTTCTAGTTTGTTGGCTTATTGCTTTCGAACTGATAATAGAAAACAAAAAATAGAGCGTCGCCTTTCGAATTCTAATCATTTGCTTTAAATTTTTTGTACCAATAGTTGAGTGCTATTGGGGCGTGAATTGCTAATTACGGGAAGTCAAAGTAAGGGCAAATAAAATACTCTACAAAATAAATAGACTATTATTTTAAAATTTTATTAACTTAAAAATGGCGTTTGATTAAGTTTTACAGATATTTAAATAATTTACAATGATGTAAATACGTATATGAAAAAATAAAAGCTATTGAAGTTAGAATTAGAACTTAAAAATGGAAGCTTTCTAAGCAGCTACAATAAATATAAATAATTGTGCTTTTTAATTTGGTATTTTTCAGTTTAATACAGGCTTAATTCTTCTAGCATAATAGAATCGACCCCAATTTACCAACCTTGTCTTCAAATAGATTGGTAGAGTTATCGAGAAACACTGGCATGTACCTAAAGGTAAAACAAAGGATGTATACATTCGTACTTTGGAAGATCTTATGTCTTCCATTGTGGGATCGGACAAAACAAATTTATTCGATTCTGATCAAGAATTACTATTGATGGCAGAGGTTATCAACAGTCAATTAATATTAGTTATAGACCCAGAAAAACGCCCCAATTGATTAATTGACTACGTTTTGCCATCATATATTTAAATATATTACTCGACCATATTCCTTATTTAATACATTCGCTACAGTAAAATGACTCCCAATGCTGCAAGTAGTCTGTGCGATTATACAATTCAATAACAAAATCTTGATTGCCCAAAGAAGTGCGCGTATGAGTCAACCTCTCTGCTGGGAGTTTCCTGGAGGTAAGGCCAAAGAGGGAGAAAGTAGGAGGGATGCGCTAGTGCGGGAAATATGGGAAGAACTGGAAATGGATATCTTGCCTCAGCAGGCACTGTCAACCGTTACACACCATTATCACAATATCTCCATAGCCCTTCATCCTTTTATCTGCACGACTGCAAATGGTATATTTGTTAGGAAAGAACATGCGCAAGTCTTGTGGGCGGACTTAGCAGAACTGAACGACTATAATTTTGCACCAGCAGATCAACCCATCGTTAAAGAACTGATTGAATTATGGAGTTAGGAATATATGAAAGTCTTATTACGGCTTCCTTACGCAATAAACTGGAACAGTTTGACAAGACAAAATACTATATCCTGGAGGATAAAAAACTGGACGCTGCCGAAGCCATTCATTTTTTGGGTAGCCATCTAAATGGCGCCCTTTCCTCTGCGTTGGGATTGGTCAAAGCGGAAAAGGGAGAAGGGCTTGTTGACAAACAGATACAGATTACCAATGCATTGTTGCAGCAGATTACAACATTGATCCGCCAATATGATTTCAAGGAAGATCTAATCGATGCAGAAGGCCACATATTGGAAGGAATCGTGGATTTTTGGAACAGTGACTATAGTACAAGCGAACAGGCGAAACTGCATCTTAAGGAAATAATGCCGCTGACACGTTTGACGCAAAGTGAGTTGTTCACAGGTGGTAATGTTGGCTTGTCCTTGGAATCTGAACTCAAGAAAGAGATTCTTTCTTCCGATAGAGTAGATTTGTTAGTTTCCTTTATCAAGTGGAAAGCCATCGTCATTCTTAGGGACGCTTTACAATCGTTTACTAATCGTGGAGGATTGTTACGCGTATTGACGACCACTTATATGGGTGCATCCGATGCCAGAGCCATTGATGAATTGAGCAAACTGGCCAACGCACAAGTAAAAGTGTCCTATAATAACGGCAACGAGCGCCTACATGCCAAAGCTTATCTCTTCTACCGTAATACGGGTTTTCATACCGGCTATATTGGATCCTCCAATTTTTCCTGCTCGGCCTTGACGGACGGATTGGAATGGAATGTCAAAGTAACCACAAAAGAAATACCGCAGATCATTGACAAGTTTCAGAAAACTTTTGAGTCCTATTGGAATAGTGCGGAGTTTGAATTGTACGATGCCTCCAGATTGGAAGCTTTGGATACAGCGTTAAAGAAAAACAAACTAGGAAAATCAGATAGTGAAGGTGTCGTCCAATTCTTTGACATACAACCATACCATTACCAAAAAGAAATTCTGGAAAAATTGCAGGTGGAGCGTAATGTACATGACTCTTTTCGTAACCTGATAGTAGCTGCCACTGGTACGGGTAAGACGATGATTTCTGCTTTTGATTTCAAACAATTCCGCAAGGCAAATCCCCAAGCACGAATTCTTTTTGTTGCCCATCGGATGGAAATACTACGACAGGCGATACGTACATTTCGGATGATACTACGAGAACAAAACTTTGGAGAATTGTTAGGCGATGGATACCAGCCAATGCATAAGTCTGCCGTCTTTGCAACGGTACAGTCCTTGAATAATCTGGACTTTACTTCCTTCTGTGCTCCTGCATTTTATGACTATATCGTATTGGATGAGGTACACCATGCACAGGCGAATACCTATC
>JAATFC010000203.1 GCA_015655435.1 Chitinophagales bacterium
AGCTGTTTTGATTTCATAAATATAGTTGAGCAATGTTATTGCGAACAATGAAATTAGTCCGATAATGGCGTAAACAGTCTTTCTATTACTTTTAAATAAAAATATTATGCTCAAGTTTAAGACAAGTATTAATATCGAAACTATTATTTTGGTAATAATCATATAGATTAATCTTATAATTTTTGCAAAGTAGTCAAATTGACTTATATCCCCACACAGTCTCTACTTGCATGGACTTTGCTAAAACGTAAATTCATGATTTAAAAAAATAGAAAATATTCATTTAATCCTCAGAAAACTGCAAATTCCTTCGTCATTTCCCTTCTGCAAAGCCTTATTTGCCAAAATTTAATAATATATAAACATTTCCCATTTTTTGCCTCCTGCCAATCGTACTATATTCGTAGGATATCCCAAAAAGCATTTTATGCAACAAGTGAATATACAGGTCAATACGGAGATTGGACGATTGCGACGATTGTTGATTCATAGTCCTGACGGAGGTATTGGAAAAGTGATTCCTGCCAAGTTCAAGGACTGGCTTTATGACGATACGGTACAACTGAGCCAGATGCGTCTGGCGTATAATGAATACGTCAAGCTGCTGCTTTACTTTTTGGATTCGGATAAAATCCAATATATACAGGAACAGGAAAAAACAGCACCCAGAAACGGGCAATACGATTGTTACAAACCCGATAATATTGCCTATTTCAAAAGTGACAAAGTGCTGGATACGCAATATCTACTATCGGCTATATTGGAAAGTGAAGATGTCCGTAGGCGTATCATCTCGGCGGTTTGCGCTTGGGAAGGCTGTGGTTGGAAGACGGAACGCAAATTGGAAAGTATTGAATCTTCGTCCGAACTGGCAAAAGTGTTGATTTCCGGTATTTTCAAAACAAAAGACGGACAGGATGAATTTCTTTTTCAGCCCTTGCCGAACTTTATTTTTACAAGAGATATTGGTATCGCTATCAATACCCAAATGCTGCTGAGCAACGCAGCAACTTCCTCACGCGAAAGGGAATCGTTATTGATGCGTTTCATTGCCCAATATGGCTTACTGAAAAGCCAACCTGAACATCTGATTGAAATCGGGGAACCCGGCAATTATTTTCTGCTAAGTGAAAAGGAACAAAAAAAATACAAGGTAAGCGTGGAGGGTGGAGACGTGATGATGATTGCGCCGGGGCATTTGTTAGTAGGTTGTAGCGAACGTACGACAGCTGCCGGCGTCAATGAGATTATTCACGGCGTATTCCAACATAAAGAATCGGGTATTGAGAAGATATCTGTAATACGCATTCCCAGACATCGTGCGATGATGCATATCGACACGGTTTTTACACAGATAGACAAGGCAACTTGGGTTTTGTTTGGACAGTTTTCCGAACAGTACCAAAATCCGCAGTCGGCCGACCGTTTTTCATACCATGACGTATTGGACAATCAGGACGGAAAAGAAGCCAAGTTCAAAATTGATGTCGTTCGTTTTTACAAACCGATAGACCAACCTTATGACGCAAGCCATAACTATAAACAAAATATCTATAATCGTGTTACTGGTTTGGAGTCGTTGCTGCGGGATGTAAGTATGGAGGACTTCGGTGTGGCAGAAGGAGACGTGAAGATTTTGTATAGTGGTGGCGGAAAATTTCCTTATGACGAACGAGAACAATGGACAGACAGTTGCAACCTATTGGCATTGAAAGAAGGTGTTGTTGTCGGCTATGACCGCAACGAGGAAACCATCAAAACATTTAAGGAAAATGGTTTTGAAATATGGAAGCCCAAAGACCTTTTTCATGCGTTTGAAAACGATGGATTTCGACCGGACGATATGACCAAATCGTTGATAGTATTGCAGTCCAGCGAGCTTTCGCGCGCGCGCGGTGGTGCACATTGTATGAGTTTACCTTTATTGCGTGACCCTTTAAAATAGATAGATGCGGCAGACAACTTCACATATATTGATGGTGCGCCCCAAGGCATTTGGATTCAATACGGAAACGACGGGAAATAATGTTTTTCAGGGAGAGATACCACTTTCGAAAATAGAAATCCAACAAAAAGCCACGGAAGAATTTGATGCATTTGTCCAACAACTCCGCAGTAGAGGAATCCATGTACACGTAGTGGACGATACTGAAAATCCGGTTAAACCAGATGCAATATTTCCCAATAATTGGTTTTGCTCTTTGGGTAGTACGTTGTACCTTTTTCCCATGTTTGCACCCAATAGACGGCTGGAACGACGTGGAGAAATCATTGCGATTTTGGAAAAAGATTTTCAGATAGGAAAAGTGGAAGACTGGACTTTTTACGAAAAAGAAAATCTTATATTGGAAGGTACGGGCAGCATTATATTTGACCATATCAACAAAAATCTTTTTACCTGTCTTTCCCTCCGGACGGACGAAATGTTGGTAGAAAAATTTGCCAAAACCGTGGGTTACAAACCTGTCGTATTCACGGCGGAGGACGAAAACGAAATGTTTATATACCATACCAATGTGATGATGCACATCGGCGTGGACTATGCGGTAGTATGTCTGGAGTCCATACGTTCGGATGAAGAAAGGGAAATGGTAATAGAAAAACTTTCTCTCAACGGAAGAAAAATAGTTGACATAACTTTGGAGCAGGTTCACCAGTATGCCGGCAATATGTTGCAGGTGAACAATGACGACGGAGACTTGTTTACGGTACTGAGTACACAAGCTTTAGCAAGTCTTACGGATGAGCAGAAGGCGATCATCCAATCCTCCAGCCAGTTGCTGCCAGTGGATATTGAAGTGATTGAGACGGTTGGCGGAGGGAGTGCAAGGTGTATGATGGCGGAGATATTTTTTACTTCTAAAACATAAATTTTAAGAACGAATAAAACGATGGACATGAATAGAAAAGGATGGGTAGGTATTGGCGTTATATTTTTTTGTGTAGTGGTTGTTGTCGGCTGCAAATGCAATGGACACCAGGAGCGTGGTAATGTTGATTCTTTGGCTGATTCGTCCAATAAAGTTGAAGTGACGGATTCTTTTTCCATGGATGCCCTTAAGCAAAAAGACAGCGTAAGTATTTTCAAAAATGATACGATGTCCAATGCGCTGCAACAATTGTCCGTGCAGAAAAAATCATGGAGCAATGCCCATCTGATTAATATTGATACGATACAATCTGTCGGCACTCCTGAAAAAGTACAGATTGACAATTCTTTTCTGAAAAAATATGCTAGCCTGCTGAAAGCCTCGCCGGACGGGCAATACATATTGGACATAGGTTCGGACAATATGGTGGAAGATACTAAGACCGGACAGATGTTTGAAGGTGACCCGGAAACGAACGTAGCTATTTTGAACAAACAAACAGGCGAAAAACTCACATTGATACAGTTAGGCGGTTCTGGACGTTTGCTCAATATGCACTGGCTGGACAATGAACAGGCTGCGATTCTTTGTTCCTTGCCGGGCAAAGACCCTAAAAAGGATGAGACTTATCTGTATGTGTACAATGCAAAAGATCATTTTATGAAAACATATAAATTTTAGCTGTGCGGCTGAAATGTAATCAATCCAATAGTTTTGGTCTTCTTAAACTATAAAAAATGAATGTAGTACGAACGATGTGGTGTGTGGTTTTGTTGCTGAGTGTCATTACTACATCCTGCCATTCTCAAACTCAAAAAGAAACAAGTATTATGGAAAAGAAAAACAAAATATATTCCAATACAGACTCATCCAAGGTCGTATTGGACGATAAGGAATGGAAAGAAATATTAACGCCCGAGCAATATTTTGTTGCACGTCAAAAGGGAACAGAGAGACCGTACACTAGCAAATACGAGGATTTCAAAGGTATCGGCACATACTATTGTGCAGCTTGCGGTAATGCGCTGTTCAGAAGCAATGCCAAGTTTGACAGCGGTTGTGGCTGGCCGAGTTTTTTCGAACCGATTACCAAAGGATCTTTGATTTACCAACCGGACCATACGCATGGTATGGAAAGGACAGAAGTATTGTGTGGTCGTTGCAAAGCGCACCTAGGACACGTCTTTGACGATGGTCCTAAGCCAACAGGATTACGCTATTGTATGAATGGCGTTGTATTGGATTTCAAGGAAGAAGAGACAAAACAATAGTCCTCAATACTGTTCCAAACTTAGAATTACTATTTTTAAAACCACAAATATTTATGCCTGTTTTTAGTCGTCTAGCCGAATCGATGCACGGTTCGGAAATTGTGAAACTCGGTAATGCCATCAGTGCGCGAAAAGCACTAGGTGAAAAGATTTTCAACTATACTATTGGAGACTTTGACCCTAAAATATTTCCGATTCCCGCTGTATTGGAAGAACTGATTATTGATAAGTACGAAGAGGGTTTGACAAATTATCCACCGGCAGATGGAGTATTGAAGTTGCGCCAGTCAGTAAGTCAATTTTTGAAAAAAAGAGAAGGGCTTG
>JAATFC010000083.1 GCA_015655435.1 Chitinophagales bacterium
AAATCCAACTAGAAATTAGTCGAACTATAAGAAAGCAAATGCCTCACAATATTGTGAGGCATTTGCTTTCTTATAGTTCGACTAATTTCTAGTTGGATTTTCTGCAGGTTCGTTTTGAGCATTATCTTGATTTGTGGGTTGTATTGAGATAGTGCTGACTTCTTGTGCAAACTCAATATTGCTTTTCTTAAAGAGGTCATTAATCTGCTCGTTGACATTACTATAAACGTCGTACACGCCTTGCATAGTCGGACCAACCAATATGTAAAACTCGAGATAAATAACATGAGCATTCTTCCCTGTTTCTTTTAGGTATACCAACTGGCTATCAACTTTTTCATGTGTAATCAATATATCCAATATACTTTTTTGTAACGCTCTTAACTCATTCCCCGTAGCAGACAGCGTCACTTCCAATGTTTCAATATAACGCCATTTCGTTCTTAATGTAAAGTTGGTCACAACGGAATCAACCATCTGTTTGTTAGGAACGACTATAACTGTTTGGTCAGGAGACCGCAAACGAGAACTACGTAGCCCAATACTTTCAATAGTTCCCTGACTAGAACCTACACTTACATAGTCTCCAATATAAAATGGATTGTCCAGAAATATAATAAACGACGCTATCAGATTTTCCAAACTTTCCTTTCCGGCCAATGCTATTGCTGCGGAGAATATACCCAAACTCGTAATGAAACCCGAAACGTCCAATCCTAATGAGGCTTTTGCGACTATAACAATAGCAACCATTATTAGAATCACATTAACGATTCCGCCCACTACACCTATCAACTGAACGACCGATTTATTTTTGGAATCCTCGGCTCTATTGCGCCATAGCGCAAACATGAATTTTGAAATTCCTGTAAATAGTTTGAATGCACTATAGACAACTATAATTTTTATCAGGCCGGAAAGTATTTTTTTAATGGGTATCCCAAATACGGGAATTTCCAGAAATGACGGTGTGTGCAATCTATCCAGTGCCGTCAAGGCAATCATTACGAAAATAAGGTCTCCTAGAGGGGATGATATATAATTCTTAAAATCCGAACTATAATTTCTGTTTTCTTTTTTTGGAAAAAATCTGATTACAAAATTGGCAACGACCTGCGATATTAATCTTCTAATCAGGAATGCAAAGACAATCACTCCAACAGCAATCAATATCGCCCTTACCGAATTGTCTAAAATTCTAAAATTCAAAAATTCGTTCATAGTATCTTTCTATAATTTGTAACTATAAATATTAATACCATTATTGCTCAACACATACATTCCTTTATCCAACAAATGAAGGGATTTTACATTGTCCATATCCAATGGTAAACTATACGTTTTCAATGCATAGTTGTCAGGGTTAAACAGATTAAGCTGATGGTTTTTCCACCCATAAAGAATCTTCCCCTGTACGCCCACATCTTTCCAGTCGGGAGATTGATATTCTTTTTTTATCGCGCCGTAATAATCCATGATTATCCAACCTTGTTGCTCGTCATACAAATAAAGTCGCCCATCATAGTCGATTATAGTTGAAGGATTCGGAGCGTTGTTGAACAATACCCTGAAATCATCCGAACTAAACATTATAGTTCCATTTTCTCCGACTTTTTTAAGTTTGTATTCTTGTTGATCAAATACCCATACCTGATTGTCATAACTTTGGCAAATAGCTTTTGCCTGCATGATACCTAGTTGTCGAAGGTCTATTTTGTTGATCTTATTAAGAAATCTATCCAATATAACTATAGTCGTAAAATCTTTATAGTACAACAACAGTTTCAGTGGATTGGAAACGTCGACGGAGTATATGTTTCCATATTGCTTAACATCATTGAAAATCCCCAACGAATCTCCATTTGCTCCAATCTTTTTTATTTGGTTGCCACTTAACGAAAGCGCAAAAACATTGCCCAAGTTGTCAACTGAAAAAGATGCATAGTTACCATTTATAGTACCTTTTTTTTGCAATACCAACGCACTATCGTTCTGCGAAAAAACATTCGTAGCTACGGATAGTAACAATGCTGTACAAAAGCCAACTATAAAATATTTCAATTTCATATGATTGCTTTATCGGTTAACGTATTGCCTTCAAATCTTTTTAGAGTCATATTATTTCCGTCAAAAACAGCATATGTAAAATTAGTAATCCAGTCTCCCAGATTAACGTATCTACTTTTACCGTTTTTCAACAAAACATCTATCGGAAAATGCCTATGCCCAAACACGAAATAGTCGAAATATTCTTTGTTCAATATTTCATTGGAATAAATCACCAGCCATTCCTTGTCATCGCCCAACCATATAGAATCATCGCTACCTGTTTTTGCCCGACTTTTCCTACTGAAATAATTGGCAATGCCAATGCCGAGCCACGGATGCATCGCACCGAACATAGTTTGGCATAATTTGTTTCTAAAAATCTTCTTCAAGAACTTATATCCGTGGTCTCCTGGTCCCAAACCATCACCATGTCCAATATAAAAACTTTTACCGTTCCACTCGTAGGTTTGAGGTTTGTCAAAAACGGGGATATTGAGTTCTTTTTCAAAATAACCGCGCATCCACATGTCATGGTTGCCAATAAAAAAGTGCATCGGAATGCCCGCATCCGTTAGTTCTGCTAGCTTGCCCAATATGCGAACAAATCCTTTTGGGACGACATCCTTATATTCAAACCAGAAGTCAAACATATCTCCCACCAATACAATCATGGCAGCGTCTTTCCTTGCCTGCTCGAGAAAATCAACAATCTTCTTCTCGCGGACAAGACTGCGTTCCCAATCCGGTGCACCAAGATGGAAGTCCGACAAAAAATATATTTTCTTTCCTTCTGGAATGTTCATTTTATTCAAACTAGAAGTTCAAAAGTAAAAAACAAAAAGTAAAAAGTTCGGAATAACTCCGTATTCCATTAATAAAAACAGGTACTGAAATCGGATTCCAATACCTGTTTTCTATGATAAATTTATTCGGATTCTAAGCTTCGACGGAAGGCAAAGGATTGATGCCTGCGTCAAACGGAGGAACTCCTTCGCTCAATCCACCATCCAAAGGATGTGCATCATCTACGACTTCAATTTCCGCCGATTTTTTTTCTTCGTAAGGACGTTTTCCAATCAAGGATTCAACATCACTTTTGAACAAAACCTCTTTTTCCAACAACGCCTGCGCCAGTTTTTCTACTTCCGCTTTGTGTTC
>JAATFC010000069.1 GCA_015655435.1 Chitinophagales bacterium
AAAAGTGAAAAGTAAAAATTGTTTCATTAAGACTATAAATTATAAATCTTACAAACTGTATTTTTACTTATAATTCGTATAGTTCCAAAGGTTGTCCATTCGGGTCGTAGAAAAATGTAAACTTTCTGCCACTATATTCATCCACACGTACATCCTGAACTTCTACGTTTTTACCACGCAAAAAATCAACCGAACCTTCCACATCACAAACAGCGAAAGCTAAATGTCGTAAGCCTTTCGCCTCTGGTTGACTTGCCCGTTCTTTGTAGTCTGGAAATGAAAACAACTCAATTTGGTATTTTCCTTTTATTGCCAAATCCAGTTTGTAGGAATTTCTTTCTTCCCGAAAGACCTCCTGGACTATTTCAAAACCCAATATCTCGGTGTAAAAAGTTTTACTTTTTTCATAGTCATCGGTGATGATGGCAATATGGTGTATGTATTGAATGTCGAGCATCTTTTGAATTAGGAATTATGAGTTGTGAATTATGAAATTTCTTGTACTAAGTATTGATAATTTATAATTCATCATTTACTGCTTCTATTTCTACGAAAAGCTCTCCTTTTGTATCTTTTAAGACTATATCTTTCCAGCCTTTTTCCCAGTTTCCTTCGCTCAGAATTCTTCCGGCATCAACCATTTCACGGATACGCCAGACTATAAAAACATCGCTCGTTTTCACTTTGAGTTTAGGTAAAAGAGTTGTTAATAGTCTTGGTAACTTAACAGACTTTTCGCCCAACGTGTCCAATATCTCTTTGTCAAAAAAAGTTTCATCTTTAGATACAATCTTCTTCCCTCCTTCCAATATGCGAACTGTTCCGTTTTCGTCACAGAGTTTTTTCCATTCATCCGGGTCTACTTCAAATTCGCTCAGCGTAATAGGGCGGCAAAGTTTTTTCGCTTTTTTAAATTCCTTTGGTTGGATTTCGGTCAGATATTTTGGATAAAAAATACCGCCTTCTACGTTGATGAACGGAAGATTGTTGAGATACAGAACGAAAACACGTCCTTCGTATTCCGCTAGTTGCTGCAACAGCCAATAGTAGCCTGTTACATCATGTGGATTTTGTCCCATCCATATCCAAACTGTTTCTTCGGAGTCCTCGTCCAACTGTTTTTTCAGATTGTGGACAGTCATTTTGTCGTCCACGATATTGAGTTGATCCACATAAGGCGAAAGTTCCAGAACCTTTTGCCACCATGCCTTTCGAGCCTGATAACCTTCCGGTTCGTAGATATTCTGTGTTGGGCCCAACATAAAGTCGTCTTTGACAACTATAATTTCGCCTTTCATCGTTTCATCCACTTCAAAGCTTTTTTCCAAAACATTTATCGTGGACGGTTCAAAAACAATATGAACCATTTAAGTTATGATTTATGAATTATGAACTATGAGTTATTAACGTATTGTTTTTTCAAAACACACATAACCCAGAACTTATCACTTTTTCTCTGTTTCTTCCGCCAAGTCGACTTCTACTCTCAGGTTGTCGATAATGAAATCCTGACGTTGAGGCGTATTTTTTCCCATGAAATATTCCAATAGACTTTGGATGTGCGCACCTTGTTCCAACAAAACAGGAGCCAGATGAATGTCGTCCCCAATAAACCTACCAAATTCCTCAGGAGAAATCTCACCCAAACCTTTAAAGCGTGTTATCTCCGGCTTGTTTCCAAGTTTCCGTATGGCGGCTTGTTTTTCCGTTTCGTCATAGCAATATATCGTTTCCTGCTTGTTGCGCACACGGAAAAGCGGTGTTTCCAATATATAAACGTGTTTTTGTTTTACCAAATCAGGAAAAAACTGCAAGAAAAAAGTCATAATCAGCAAACGGATATGCATCCCATCCACGTCGGCATCGGTGGCAATCACAATCTTATTGTAACGCAATCCTTCCAAGCCTTCTTCAATATTGAGCGCGTGCTGCAACAGGTTAAATTCCTCGTTTTCGTACACTATTTTTTTGGTAAGACCATAACAGTTGAGCGGTTTACCACGCAAGCTAAACACAGCCTGCATCTCCGTATTGCGGCTCTTGGTTATACTTCCGCTCGCACTATCACCTTCCGTAATGAATATCATCGTGTTGTCCTTCACCTCGTTGAACGCTTCCTTGTTTTTCGTAGGAGGTTCTTCATTGAAATGCACACGACAGTCACGCAGTTTTTTGTTGTGAAGATTGGCTTTTTTAGCTCGTTCGTTTGCGAGTTTTTTGATGCCCGACAATTCTTTGCGTTCACGCTCGCTCTGTTCGATACGACGTCTCAGCGCATCGGCGGTTTCGCTGTTTCTGTGCAAGTAATTATCCAGCTCTTTTGACAAAAATTCCTGAACAAAAGTCTTGACACTAGGTCCACCTTCAAAAACATATTGGGATCCTAATTTCGTTTTTGTCTGACTTTCAAATACAGGCTCCTGCACTCGAATAGCAACCGCGCCGACTATACTTTGGCGAATATCCGCAACGTCGTAGTCTTTTTTGTAAAAGTCACGAATCGTCTTTACAAAAGCCTCACGAAACGCCTGCTGGTGCGTACCACCCTGCGTTGTGTATTGACCATTTACAAATGAATACAAGTCCTCGCCGTAATCATTGTTGTGCGAAAACGCAATCTCGATGTCCTCTCCTTTTAAATGGACGATGGGGTAACGCAAATCGTTTTCACTGCTTTTCTTTTGCAAAAGATCCAGAAGTCCATTGCGGCTAACAAAACGTTTTTTGTTGAAAACAATAACCAACCCAGCGTTCAGATAGCAATAGTTCCACAAAAGGTCTTCAACATATTCAAACTTGAACTTGAAATTTTTGAAAACGGAGGTGTCTGGTATAAAAGTAACTTTCGTTCCATTGGACTCGTTCGTTATTTCAAGGTCTGATTCTACCTTTAGGATTCCTTTGTCAAATTCTGCTGTCTTTGTTTTTCCGTCACGAAAACTTTCCACTTTAAAATAGTCGCTCAAAGCGTTGACAGCTTTGGTACCGACACCATTCAGTCCGACACTTTTCTGGAATGCCTTGCTATCATATTTTGCGCCTGTATTGATTTTGCTCACGACATCGACGACCTTCCCCAAAGGAATACCTCGTCCGAAATCACGAACCGTTACCGTCTTGTCATCTATCGTAATCTCAATCTGCTTGCCGAAGCCCATCATATGCTCGTCAATACAGTTGTCGATAACCTCTTTTACCAATACATAAATACCGTCATCCGGAGATGCTCCGTCACCCAATTTACCAATATACATCCCTGGTCGAAGGCGGATATGCTCACGCCAGTCCAAGCTTCGGATGCTCGATTCATCATAATTACTTTCTTGCAATGCTGCCATAGATTTCTATTCTTTCTACGCTAATATTTTTAGCAATTCACTCAAGCAAATATACAATATGGATTGATTATTACCGCTTTAGTTTGTCCACAGGTGGGGATTTTGGATGTTCGATATCGGTTTTAGACATTTTATTGGCGTTACATTATATCCGAACACAAAAAAGGAGGTCTTACGACCTCCTTTTTAATAAACTAGCGCATGTAGCTATTTCGTTTTTCCGCTATCGTTTTGAATGGTCTGACCATGTTCCAATGCTGGATTTTTAGGTTCACCATATTGTTTTACCAATTGGTCTAACATACCCAAAAGCTGCATGGAATTTTGTTTGTCATATTCCATATTGGCAGCGTTTTGTCCAGTCAAAGCATTGTAGTAACGAACCTGCTGCTGTAGATCTTTCTTAACAGAATTGTAGACTTTGTCAGCCAACTGCTTGTCCTCCGCCATCAGAGCCGCTTGTAGGAACAGCATGGAGAGACGATTTTGTTGATTACCTATGGAAACCATTCCGTAAGGGAAATTTTCCTGCAACATCATCTTATCTGCTTTTTGCAAAGCCTTGCGCGCATCTTCTTTTCTTCCTTTGGTAGCCAAGTCTATGCCCAATGTCGCATAAGCCTGACGGATTGAATTGAGATGACGGCGGTTTTCCTCATCGAAATAAACACCGGGAATATCCGCACTTCCGAAACTAAATTTGTTCATAGCCTTGTCATACATCCAAGATGTATTGACGGCTTCCGTCTGTACATCCTTACTCAACACCGGCACCAGACGATAAGTCAAACCGTCACGACGCAGATACTGTGCAAATCCCAACTCGTCATAAGGACTTGTAAAGTATATTGGACGTTTCCATTTGTTGGCGGCAATGATATTCAATATCGCCCAGTCGTTTTTGTATAGAGCAGATTTCGAAATCTGGAAGTTCATTGAAGCCACAGTAGAATCATCTGCGTTGACAGTTCCATTTTGACGAACCGTATTTAAATCGACCGGAACAGATACATTTCTCACAGGGAAAGTATTGACTCCCTGCTGTGGATCCATAACGGAAGCATCGTCACTTCCGACATAGTTTTTCATCATGTCATACAGGTCGTAATAACGATTCTGGTCTACTCCGTCTTTTGGACGATACAAGACATAATCCCTTTTTTGTCCCTGTATCTGCGACCTGTCAAAAATCACGTCTATCGAATCACTTTGATTGACTTTGTGACGCAATTCATTGATATACCAATCAATACCCAACAAGCTTGTATTGATAACGCGGATATCGGGACGTATACCTTCCACTTCCTGTGCAAACCACAATGGGTAAGTATCGTTATCCCCGAAAGTGAACAGAATCGCGTTCGGAGCGCAGCTTTCCAAATAATCTTTGGCTAGGTCACGCGCCAATTCTTTTTTGCTACGGTCGTGGTCGTCCCATTCCTGCTGTGCCATCAATACCGGAACGGCAAAGAAACAAACAAGGAAAGAAGTCGCTAACGCTATTTTTGCATTGGCTTTTTTATTTATCCATTCATGCACTTGCAGCATACCCAAGCCTATCCAAATAGCAAACGCATAAGTTGCCCCGGCAAATGCATAATCACGTTCACGGGGTTCGTTACCGGCTTGGTTGAGGTAAATAATAATCGCAAAACCCGTCAAGAAAAACAGCAAGAAAACAACCAATGCGTCCGAACCTTTTCGCTTGAAATGATAGAATAAACCTATCAATCCTAATATCAATGGCAAAGCAAACATCGTATTGTGGGCTTTGTTGTATTTCAAGCTGTCTGGCAGCGCAGTTTGGTCTCCGTACAATATATTGTCTATAAAGTTGATACCCGTAATCCAGTTACCATCGCGAACATTCCCAATATAACGACCTTGCACGTCGTTCTGTTTACCGCTGTAATTCCATAGGAAATAACGCATGAACATGTAATAGTTCTGGTATCCAATATAAAACTTGAGATTGTCTCCAAAAGTTGGACGACCGTCTTCATACGTTCCATTCTGATTTTTTCCAATACCTAAGAACTGAGCATAATAGTCTGCCTGTCCACGGTCTTGGCTACCGTTCCAAACACGAGGGAATACCATTTTGTCTTCCGGCATGTAGAGGTAGTGCATACCCCTTCCGACAGGAATATAGGCTGGTTTTCCATTTTCATTAATACCTTTCTGGTATTTCATCTCGTCGTACTTGAGGTCAGCAGGACGAGCAGTAAATTTTTGTCCGTACAATATTGGGAAATCTCCATATTGGTCACGTCCCAGATAACCTGCAAGACTCAATGGATTGTCCACCTTGAACATGTCAATGGATGGGTCTGCACTACTACGTATCATCGTAGTCAAGTAAGAGCTGTAACCTATCAACATGAAAGCCAGACACCACATAGCCAAACGTAGATTTGGAAGTGATTTCTTTTTTGCTAAACGAAGGAAATACCAAATCGCAGCAATCAACAACACAAAGAAAGTGGTAAAGCCACTAAAGAATGGCAAGCCCATACTATTAACAAATAATACGTCAAATTTGCCTGCAACCTTTACCGTAGCCTGTATAACGCCAATCTGTACAGCACCTAATATAACTACGCTAAACACGAAGAAAATATAAGCGCCACCGAAAAGTTCTTTTTTAGATTTATCGTTCTTGTTGGCACGCTCGATAAGGAACAAAATCCCAATACAAACCAACGTTCCAACAAGCATCAGTCCTGGATAAGTAGAATCCATCGGAACATTGTCCGTAGAATCACCTTTTGCCATAATGAAACCGCCAATGAAAGCCAAACCGCCCGCAATCAATATGCCTCTGACAAAATATTTTCTAATACGTGCATAATCCAATTGGTCTCTCCTACGGAAATAATACACCATTACCAACGCCGGAATAGTCAACAGGTTCAACAAGTGAATGCCAATGGACAGTCCCATCAAAAAGCTGATGAACACAATCCAACGGTCCGCGCCCGGTTCGTCCGCGACATGTTCCCATTTCAATATAGCCCAAAATGCTACCGCTGTACACAATGCGGAAGACGCATAAACTTCACCTTCAACAGCACTATACCAAAATGAATCGGAAAATGTATAAGCCAATGCACCAATGACACCCGCAGACATGATTGTCCAAATCTGTCCGGAAGTCAGGCTCTCAATACTGTTTTTGCCCTGTACAATACGTCGTGCAAAGTGCGTAACCGACCAGAAAAGGAACAAAATACTTGTTCCACTCGCAACTGCGCTCATGATATTGACACCCTTCGCAGCGTGCATTCCGTCGTTTGCACCACCAAACAGGATGATGAAGAACCGTCCCAATAAAATAAACAGTGGAGCTCCCGGTGGATGCGGAATCTGCACCTTGAAGCAACTACTTACAAATTCGCCACAGTCCCAAAGGCTGCCACCGGCCTCGCAAGTCATAATGTAAACAATGCAGGCAAAAATGCCGATTACCCATCCGGTAATGTTGTTAACCCGTTTAAAATTCATATTGATTTATGGATTTTTTTAGTGTCGCAAACTTATTGTAAACCGCCGATATTAGAACACCTATTTTGAATTTATTGATAGTTTACGCGCCATTTGGCACAATTATTTTGAATTTAAGAACTATTTTTAGCTGGGATAATAAATCCGAAAGCCTAAAATACGCAAAATGTCCACAACAATTCCCATTTTCAGAATATTTGACTTGGCAAAAGCAACGGAGTTTTATATTGGCTGGCTCGGATTTCAAAAAAACCGGGAACACCGTTTTGACGAAAACGCGCCGATATACATGGAAGTGCAATTGAGGGACATCCGCATCCATCTGTCTGAACATCATGGAGACTGCTCACCCGGAGCACACGTCACGATTGAGGATTTTGAAAATATCGAAATCTTCCACCAGATGCTTTTGGACAAAAACTACAAATACAACAGACCCGGATTGGATGTAGCATTTTGGGACGCCAATATAAAAGTGGCGGAAGTCATCGACCCGTTTAACAACCGGATTCTGTTTACAGGACGTGCAAATCTTTTCAAAGAGACGTAAAACGCATGAAAGCAATATTTTTTTAAAAATAATATTTGTTGAAACTAAATTTATTATAAACCTTTAAGTCCAACGATAAATATTCACTACTAATACAAACACATGACCATATTATCCAAACATTACAGACATGTTTTTATCTGGGTTATATTGGTACTATCCTCCTGCGCAATACATGCGCAATCCATTGAACAATACGTTTCCAAAGGGAACAAAGTACAGCAAGCCGCTCCAAGGGAAATCGTGTATATACAGACGGACAAGCCGTCTTATTTGCTAGGCGATACGATTTGGTATTCGGCTTATGTGGTGGATGCCTACGAACACAAACCTTCCACGTTGAGCGGAATTGCTTATGTTGAATTTGTCAACCCATCCAATGGGCTTGTCAAGAGATATGCGATTCATCTTGCTTTGGGACATGGTTTTGCGCAGATACCTTTGGACATAAAAATGACGCCGGGCAATTACCGAATCCGTGCCTATACACGATGGATGGAAAATTTTTCGGACTCTCTTTTCTTCCAAAAAGAAATCCCCGTTCTCGGTGGAGTCCACAACTGGTTCATGGACGTATCGTCCTACCGGCAAATTCCCAATGGCACACAAGATAGCGTCAATATGAACTTTTCGCTAAAAGACCAAGGCGGAAAAGTTGCAAGCAACAGAATGGTCACGCTGCAATTAACAAATACTAAAGGAAAAGCACTTTTCTCCAAAGAAATCCTCACCAAAGACGATGGCAGCCTAAAAATTGATTTCATCGTAGCGAACAATAAGAAAAAGAACGAAAGTTATTCTCTTAATGTACTCGACGGAAACAAGGTACAGCGTATCTCCTATCCTATCTCCACAATAAACAATCCGCAACAGATTGATATTCAATTTCTTCCCGAAAGCGGTCATCTGATTGCTGGCATGGAAAACAATGTTGCTTTCAAAGCTATCGATGCCAATGGGATTGGCACTGAGGTAAAAGGCATTATCCGTAACAGCAAGGGAGATTCCGTGGCTGCATTTTCCAGCATCAACAAAGGAATGGGCGTGTTGCAATTCACGCCTCAACCAAATGAAAAATATTATGGTGTCGTAAACAACTATAACCCAATACCGTTGCCAGTTGTAGAAAATTCCGGTACTATACTACACGTTGACAATCTATCCAATAAGGACAGTGTCCGTGTCCATATATCCATCACGCCAGACCTGCAAGGACAGCACTTTTTTATTTTAGGTAAAAACAAAGGCTATGTTTTATATGGTGCAAAAATTACGATGAGCAAGCTGTCCCTAACCTTCAGCATAGCCAAATCCAACTTCTTAAACGGTATTTCTTATTTCAGTTTACTGAAAACCAATGGGCAACAACTCAACGAACGCGCTTTCTTTTGTAACAATCAAAACCATTTAAAAGTCGATTGGCACTTTAATACTGTTGTCAATACCAAGGATTCCATACCTTTTTCAATCAAAGTTTCCGATTGGGAAAACAAACCCATACAGGGCATTTTTTCACTTGCAGTAACAGACAAACAACAGGTTGCAAAAAATGAAAATGCTGATGAAAATATTTTATCCTATCTGCTATTGAGCTCAGACCTTAAAGGAAACATTGAATCTCCCGGATATTATTTCCATGACAATAGTACTGAAACACAAAAAGCACTGGACGTATTGATGATGACGCAGGGATTTGTAAAATATGACTGGGATACAACCAAAATGACTATTACGCCCGAACCTGATTTTCAGGTAACTGGAAAAGCTACGACACTATTTGGCAAAGGCGCTAAAAAAGCCAATATCGTTTTGCTCGGAACGAAAAACCAAACCATCATTAAAGACACTACCGCAGACGACAACGGCAATTTTGTGTTCAATGATTTTCCATTGTTTGACACTTCTTCGTTTGTGATACAGGCCAGAAACAAAAAAAACAAAACATTCGGAATAGGAATCGAGATCAATAGCCAAAAGTTTCCAATAATCAACAACCTACAATCCAATATTGCATTTCCCACAAATGTCAATATGGACACGACACTAAAAAAGCGTGTTGACATTTATGACAAATACGTGGAAAGAAAATATGGAAAAAATGAACTATTGGATGTTACTGTCACGACAAAAGCGCGCGTGGAAGGCTCCAAAAACTTGAATGGTCCCGGTCAATACGATCAGGCAATTACCAAGAGCGATTTAGAACAGATGGACGACTCTACGCTTTTAGAAATTTTGAAATCTAAATTAAAAAGTTTTTATGTAGGTACTTGTGGTAAAGATCCCGCTCATTATTATATGACGCAGGGAAATTATAAAATTCGTTTTGTTTTTGATGGGATTCCACTTGATTTTTTTTACGATCCCCCTGCGGGGACAAGGTATCCATATTTGGACTTTGTGACACAATATCTCAAATATTATACGGCAAAAGACATCAAGGGAATCGAAATCATGCATTCAAGCAAATACTCGTCCAGTTATATTGACCAATACCTTACATTTCAGGAACGGTTATATTACAACCCTGTCATGGGTTGTCCTTACACCTATATTGAAATAACCACCTATGGGCAACAGGGACCTTTTCTCAAACAAAACAGTTCGATATACCTTTATCGTCCACAACCGTTTTCCTATGGAATGGCATTTTATCAACCCAAATATATCAACCGCTCATTGCAGGACAACCACCTCCCGGATGTTCGTTCGACTATATATTGGGCACCCATGCTCATAACAGACAAAAACGGTGAGGCAAAACTATCATTCTATTCCGCAGGATTACCAACGAACTACCAGTTTTGGCTGGAAGGAATGGACTTGGACGGGAACATTGGATTTTCTACGAAAAACGTTGAAGTAAAGGAATAAAAATACCATCCAATAATGTAGAAAGGCTATCGAAATTCGACAGCCTTTCTACATTATAACTTAATACTTAAAACCTATAATTTTCTACAATCCTGCTCCATGGCAGTTTTTGTATTTTTTGCCGCTACCGCAAGGGCAAGGATCGTTGCGACCTATTTTAGGCTCAACGGTAATAGGCACTTGTTTTGGAGCTTCACGCATATCTTCCGTAAGCAAGTCCCTTTCGTTTGCGCCATATTCTGTTCCGGCAGCGTCTACTTCCTCCTTATTGGAGACCGTTTTGCTTAAGTCCGTTTTGCGAATATGCCCTTCCTGCAAAGTCTGCATCGGAGCACTTGGACGACCAGGCTTTTCTTCTTCATTTCCCGGAATTTCCACATGGGAAAGGAACTCAACGATATCTTTATTGATTTCCGCATTCAGGTTGGCGAACAACATGTACGCTTCCTGTTTGTAGATAACCAATGGGTCTTTTTGTTCGTAATGAGCAGTTTGTACACTGTGTTTCAAATCGTCCATTGCTCTCAGGTGCTCTTTCCAAGCATCATCGATAAACGCCAACGTAATCGCTTTTTCCAGATTTCTTACCAATTCGATACCATTTGTTTCAATGGTTTTTTGCAAATTGGAAAGCACCTGGATTCCTTTTTTGCCATCCGTAAAAGGAACGACTACATTTTGGATTTGGTTGTTTTGCGTATTGCTAATATTCTGGAAAACTGGAACAACCTGCGCCGCAATGGTTTCTTTTAGTTTTTGGAAATGAGCAAATCCTTCCTGGTAAGCTAGCTGCGCCAATTGTTGTATCGAAGAATTGCTAAACTGTTCTTTTGTAATGGTTGTGTCCACTCCGAAACTAACAATCATATCCAGTTTGAAACCTTCAAAATCATTATTTTCTTTATATGTCGCAGCAACACCTTCCGCAACATTATAAAACGCATTGTCCAAATCCATCACCAAACGGTCACCAAACAAAGCATGGTTTCTCTTGGTATAGATAACCGTACGTTGTTTGTTCATCACGTCATCGTATTCCAATAGACGCTTACGTATGCCGAAGTTATTTTCTTCTACTTTTTTCTGCGCGCGTTCAATGGACTTGGTAATCATGCTGTGCTGGATGACTTCACCTTCCTTGTAACCTGCGAAATCCATCACTTTTGCAATACGTTCGCTACCAAACATACGCATCAAATCGTCTTCCAATGAAACATAGAACAAGGACGAACCCGGGTCCCCCTGACGTCCTGCGCGACCTCTCAACTGACGGTCAACACGACGGCTCTCGTGGCGTTCCGTACCTAATATAGCCAAACCACCCGCTTCTTTCACTCCTGCGCCCAACTTGATATCGGTACCACGACCAGCCATATTGGTTGCTATCGTGATAGCTCCCGGCTGTCCGGCTTCGGTAACGACTTGCGCTTCCCTTGCATGCTGTTTGGCGTTCAATACATTGTGGGGAATCTGTTTTTGGCGAAGCATACGACTAAGCAATTCGCTGACCTCAACAGAAGTCGTACCCACCAATACGGGACGACCTGCGTTTCTTAGTTTTTCTATTTCGTCAATGACTGCACCGTATTTTTCCCTTTTGGTTTTGAAAATAAGGTCTTGCTGGTCATCTCTAGTAATCGGTATGTTAGTAGGAACATTAACCACATCCAATTTGTAAATATCCCATAGTTCCGCTGCTTCTGTTTCAGCAGTACCCGTCATACCTGCAAGTTTGTGGTACATACGGAAATAGTTCTGCAAAGTAACCGTTGCGTATGTCTGCGAAGCCGCTTCAATCTTCACATTTTCTTTTGCTTCCAACGCCTGGTGCAGACCGTCTGAATAACGACGACCTTCCATGATACGACCGGTTTGTTCGTCCACGATTTTTACCTGTCCGTCAATAACAACGTATTCATTGTCCTTTTCGAACAATGTATAGGCTTTCAAAAGCTGATGTACACTGTGGATGCGGTCTGTTTTTGACGTATAGTCGTTCAATGCGACTTCTTTTTCCTGCAGTTTTTCCTCAGGGGAAAGAGAAGCATTTTCTGTTATTTTGGACAGTTTTGTTCCGATATCCGGCATGACGAAAAATTCGGGGTCTTCTCCTGCTTTTGTCAAAACAGCAATACCTTTATCCGTCAACTCAACTGAATTGTTTTTTTCGTCAATATAAAAATACAAACCCTCATCGACGACCTTCATTTCCTTCTGTTGGTCAGCCAAATAATAGTTTTCAGATTTCTGTAGCTTTTGTCTGTTGCCGGCCTCACTTAGGAATTTAATCAAAGCTCCAGTCTTTGGCAAACCGCGGTGTGCACGATACAAAGCCAACCCACCTTCTTTCGGGTCGTCTTTTCCTTCCGCCAATAGTTTTTTCGCTTCAATCAGGGATTGGTTGACAATTCTTCTTTGAGCTTCGACCAGTTGTTCGACACGAGGGCGCAATTCGAAGAACTGTTGCGTTGAGTTGTCACGGCTTACAGGTCCAGAAATAATCAATGGCGTACGCGCATCATCAATCAATACGCTATCGACCTCATCGACCATAGCATAATGGTGTTTGCGCTGTACCATTTCCTCCGGATTCTGAACCATGTTGTCCCTCAGATAGTCAAAACCAAATTCATTATTGGTTCCGTAAGTAATGTCCGCTAGATATGCCTGACGGCGTTGCGGCGTATTGGGTTGGTGCTTGTCTATACAGTCAACGGTAATTCCCAACCATTCAAATATGGGAGCATTCCATTCACTGTCACGACGAGCCAAATAATCATTGACCGTTACCAAGTGAACGCCCTCTCCAGCCAATGCGTTGAGATAGGAAGGTAACGTAGAAACCAAAGTTTTACCTTCACCGGTTGCCATTTCAGCAATTTTCCCCTGGTGCAAAACAATACCACCAATCAACTGTACGTCGTAGTGAACCATATTCCAAGTCACTTCCGCTCCTGCAGCCGACCAATGATTGTCAAAAATTGTATTGTCTCCTTCTAGGTGAATATAAGATTTTGTAGCCGCCAATGTTTTGTCCAGTTCCGTAGCAGCAGACACTATCGTCGTATTTTCCGCAAAACGATGTGCTGTTTCTTTAACAACAGCAAAAGCTTCGGGTAAGATTTCGTTTAGAATGTCTTCAATCTTGGTGTCCCGTTCTTTTTTCAGGCTATCCACTTCTTGATAGAGCGTATCTTTACTCTCAATCTCGTTTTCTGGCAGTTCGTCCGCTTCTTTCTTTTTGGAGCTAATCTGACTATCAACGTCATTAAGCGCAGCAGCTATCCTTTGTTTGAATTCCGCTGTTTTTGCCCTTAGTTCGTCATTGGACAACGACTGGTATTGCTTATAAAAATCCTTGATTTTATCAACAATAGGCATAATCTTCTTCACGTCTTTTTCACTCTTATTTCCACCAAGGAGCTTACTTAAGAAACCTAGCATATTTTAATATCTCAACTTTTAAAAAAATTTGGAACAAATCGCAAAAACACGAAACAAAGATAGTGCGTGCTTTGAAACCTCGACAAATTGGCAGTCCCAATATAGGCTGCCAAAGGTAACTAAATCGCCTTTACCTTGTAAATTCAAATCTTCGAAAGTAATACTAGGGTTTGGAGAATCTAACAAATCTTGAGTAACAAGTACCTCACTGTAAGATTGTGATGCTGAATCACTATTACCTACTACAACTTTCAAAAAGTCCCCTTCTTTAGCGTACATATTCAAATCCGCTTTATTAAATGATACATCTAGAGTGTTAATAGAATTACCTGCAATAACA
>JAATFC010000231.1 GCA_015655435.1 Chitinophagales bacterium
CGATACAAAAAAAAACCCAGTCGAAAATCCTCAACAGACACAATTCAAATCCTCAAAATTTTCTTTCTCAAATTCGAGCGTCACACTTACAAGGAAAAATAGTTGGGGTTAAGAGGAGTAGAAAAAGAAGAACAACAGAAGTAGGGAGAAGCCGCGACGGAGCAGAGAACGTGACAGTTTTGTACAACAGAAATAAACGTAAACAAGTATATGTTCCAATGCGTAGGATCATTGTGAATATACCAGGCACAAACACTTAACAGGAAAATCGAGAAAGCAAATTTCAAGAAGTTAATCCGCATTCTCCTTCCTATCAGTATCCGGTCCTTTATAACCGAAAACCGTTCTTTGTCATTTCCAAACCGGTTTTCAATTACCTCAATATAGGCGTTGGTCGTCGCTACGGTAATAAACGGAAGACCTAGGAATCGGTAAAGGTTGATGTTCTTTTGCCAAAACGGTTGTAGTTTCTTGGTCCTATTCCTTGCAACATCATTATTGTTCAATATTTCCATGGTGAAGAGTTTTCCTAAATTTAGTAAAATTCCGACCTTTAATTACTACCTATTATACAAATAACATTACAAATGTTAGATAATTCCTGTTAAAAATAGGAACTGCAATCAGCAATCGGAAATATAATAAGTTGGCGTACAAAGAAAACTTTATGCCCATCCGCACCTGCTATCCAAAATAAAATAATAGGGGCACTACAGTCAACCCATTGCCCATAATCCTGTTATGTTAAATTGGTCTCACTGCGTAGCGGACGGGCGGCGGCGTATAAACGAGGTTTAACCTACACATCTATACTTGAGTATACTTTAATACTAGCGTGAAGCAGAACATTCTCATGTTGATATCTTTATAACAAATATCTTTTTGTTAATAGTTATAGATCAAAAACTACCATCCTTTGATGGCACCACCCTTGAAAATACTGTCTGCGACATGGGCCACCTCTTCCGACTCATAAGCCAGCGTAAACTTGCGTAATCTGTCTTCATTTCTATTGTCCATACGAGAAACCACCAGATTCACATAAGGAGAATTACCACCTTCAACCATCAGCCCATCACGTTTGGGTATCAAATTGATTTGCGAGGCAAAATTGTTATTAATAACAGCGATTACCACTTGTGGATCGTCCAGCACTCTTGGCATCTGAGGCGCTTCCAGTTCTACAAAACGTAGCTCCTTAGGATTTGCAACAATATCTGTCACTTTAGGAAGAATACCCACACCAGGTTTTAGTCTTATCAACCCATATTTTTGGAAAAGCAATAAGGCGCGGCCTTCATTGGTTGGGTCATTTGGGATTGCTATTTTGTCCCCATTTTTTACAGAACCAATAGTTCTAATCTTATGGCTATAGCCCGCTATTGGGAAAACGAACGTCTTGCCTATTATCGCAAAACTGTATCCCCGTTGTTCGGATTGTGCATCCAAAAAAGGTTTATGTTGGTAAACATTAGCGTCTAAATCTTTTTGGCTCAAGGCAACATTTGGAAGTATATAATCTGTAAAAGGGACCAAATCCACTTTCAATCCATATCGCTTCAATGCAATTTCTTTGGCTTTTTCAGCCAATGCCAATTCTGGTCCAACAGCAACACCAATACGGACTGTATTAGCTGGCCGCTTCTTGTTGTAACAGGATATAAAGCATACTGAAATTCCAATAATCCAAAACAATTTAAATATCATCCACCACTGCCTCATCTATGGTCCACTTTTTTTGCAATTAAATCACCCAATAACTGAATCAGAATAACTAAGGCCACCAATATAATGATTACACTATTCATTATAGTCGAGTCATATCCTATGTAGCCATATTGATATCCAATCTGTCCCAATCCTCCAGCTCCAACAGCTCCACCCATGGCAGAATAACCCACAAGTGTAATCAGCGTAATCGTTATGTTATGAATAATAGATGGTAACGCTTCTGGCAACAAAATCTTAGTTGTCAGTTGCCATGCAGAAGCTCCTAATGAACGTCCGACCTCAATCAAGCCAACTGGGACCTCGACCAAACTACTTTCTGTAAGCCTAGCAATGAAAGGTGCGACACCAAGGCTTAAAGGAACTAATGCCGCTTCAACGCCAATAGATGTTCCAACCACTTGTCGAGTAAAAGGAATCATCCAAACTATCAAAATAATAAATGGTATTGAACGGAATACATTCACTAAAAAGCCTAAAACATTATGCAAAATACGATTGGATAATGCTTGTCCTTTTCTTGTCAAAAACAATAAAACGCCAATAGGTAAACCGACAAGATATCCAAAAAAACATGAAACGAAAGTCATGGCTACCGTTTCCCAAAAACCGTTTATCAACAACGTGACTATACTATCTTCCATGTTATCCTAAATTCAAATCTGATAAGGCCAATAATTCTTTGGTAATATTTGATCGCGGATTTCCAAAAACCTTTGAAACGAGACCAGTTTCTACCACATTGCCTTGGGATATTACCGCGACCTCGTCACAGATTCTATGCACAACTTGCATTTCATGGGTAACAATAATAATCGTAATACCTAATTCTTTGTTTATCTGTTTAAGTACTTGCAATATTGAAACAGTCGATGCAGGATCTAATGCGCTCGTAGCCTCATCACAAAGAAGAATGGAAGGTTGTAATACTAAAGCCCTTGCGATAGCCACACGTTGCTTTTGTCCACCGGAAAGTTGTGACGGATAAGCATTTTCCTTATCCAGGAGGCCAACCAGATTCAAATATTTAAGAGCATTTCCTTTCTTTGGCTAACTGGTATTTTAACCAGCTTTAAAGGTAAAGCAACGTTGTCCAAAACTCTTTTAGAGGACAACAGATTGAAATGCTGAAAAATCATACCAATATGCTTCCTTGCTTTGTTAAGTTCGATTGAGGGCAATGCCGTCAATTCTTTTCCATCCACCCAAACCTCACCAGACGTTGGTCTTTCCAACAAATTAATACATCGAAGCAAGGTACTTTTCCCAGCACCAGAAGCCCCTATAACTCCATATATTTTCCCTTTGGGGATGTCCAGACTAATCGCATCAGAAGCCAACTGACCACTTTTGCCATAACTTTTGCTGATATCTTTAAGACTGATTATCGTATCCATACTACATTGCCCTATTTATTCTCTTCCAATATATCCTTTGTTACTGCGCGTGCTTTTTCATTTTCATCAGGATTGCCGATAGTGATACGTACCCATGTATCATAAGGTGGATATGTATTTCCAATCAATATGCCTTTATCTAA
The DNA here is from genome assembly GCA_015655435.1 of Chitinophagales bacterium. Taxonomy (GTDB): domain Bacteria; phylum Bacteroidota; class Bacteroidia; order Chitinophagales; family Chitinophagaceae; genus Rhizosphaericola. The sequence goes on from JAATFC010000231.1 coordinate 3,269, forward strand.
ATATAGCTGCTTGAGATTTTTCCCTTTAATACCTAAATCAAAAAACACATAGCTGGCTTTCGATGCTGTGTGTTCCAAATGTTGCACTTCGAAAAATTTTTCCCATTTTCCTCGTTCTGCAATAGCTAAGTTTATAGTGTGGCTGAGTGCAACAGAATCTGCCAATACTTCTTTCGCAGCAGCCACCGCCAAACGGTTCAAAGAATGCGTATCTCCTACTCCTTTAGAGTGAAGCAAACTAGCAAGACTATCGGAGGCAATCGAGTAACCAATATCCAAACCGCCCAAACCATACGCTTTTGCCAATGTTTTAAACACGATTACATTGTCTCCTTCTTTTACATTGTTAATAGCTGTTGCCTCTTTATATAAACCCGTATATTCAAGATAGGCTTCATCAACTACGACCACCGCCTTTTGAGAAACGCGATGAACAAAATCGTGGAAAGTTTTCGGATCACTGAAAGTCCCCGTTGGATTATGAGGATTGACGAGATATATTGCTGCGGTGTTATCATCAATGGCAGACTCAATTGCTGGCAGATCATTTTCGCCTTTTTCATTCAAAGGAATAGAAACGATTGCACCTCCTACGCTTGCACCTGCATTCACCAATGCAGGATAACCAGGTACTGAATAAATAAATTTGGCATTTTTGCCCTTCTTTAAAGACAAATAAATACCCAAAGCTTCCAAATCCTCACCAATCACAATTTGGTCTGGTTTTACTTTTTCAATATTAGCTACGTATTGAACGAATGCAGCCCCATCCTTTGCCGCATAACGGTTAATATGTGGTAATTCTTTTTGAATCGCTTTTACAACCCCTTTGGTAACGCCATTCGGATTTTCGTTACTAGAAAGATTGACTATAACCTTTTGCGCAAATCCCGTAATTGTCTGACAACATATAAATCCTAAAACCAATACTCTATATTTTTTCATCTGTTGATTCTTTTATTTTTCGTTTACCCCATGAAATTCGAATAAAATCATATTTATTTTTCCCAAAACAAAAGTGAAGCTACATCATCCTTTCCACCAAGCCTAGACACGGCTTCGGACCAGTTTTTGCTATTAGATGTCTGTTCTGCAGAAGGATAATATAACCTTTTAGGAAAAGTCGATACTGCTGAAACTGGGTTGCTAACCACATCTATATTGGGATAGCCCAATCTTCTGATTTCCGTCCAGGAATCCCAATTCCGATTGGCAAAGGCGAACCATTTCTGATAGCCTATTTTCTCCTTCCAAGAAGCCGAACGACTATAAGTAACTTTTGCACTGTTAATATAAGTATTTGCCGTTAAGGTGCTTCCTCCGGCATTGACAATAGAAGCCGTAATGGCATTATTATAGTGAGTTGCCGCGGTACCAGAAACTGAATATCCTCTCTCACTTGCTTCTGCCAGTAAAAATTCCGTTTCCACATAATCCAATAGATAAGTTGGAGCTGATTGTGACAACCAATAGGATGCAAACCCAGATAAACTAGATCTTACCCCCCCTAGCCCAGCCACAGCACCAGAATAACCTCCATTGACATCCTTGGTAAAGTACAAAGGCAGTCTAGGATCACCCAAACTATCCAAGGCCTTTACGAAATAACCTGCTGGAGCATAATACGTTGCGTATGTACCGTTAATGAGGTCTACCCAAATCGGATTAGAACTGTTTACATTAGTAGTATAAAATGCGAATTTTCCATCTTGGGAACTGGAAGAAATCAGCCCATTTGTTACCGATTCTTCCACCTTCGTTTTTGTATAACTAGGATCTGTATCAGCAAAGAAAAGTGCCAATTTTAGCTTGAGTGTATTGGCAAAAAGTTTCCATTTGGCAGCATCGCCGTTGTAAATGTTGTCGTATTGCCCATAAGACGAAGCAGAACTGCTCAATTGACCTACCGCTGTATCCAATCTTGCAATTAAATCTTTAACTATAAATGTGGCGCTGTCATATTTCGGAAAAGCATCTGTCTTGCTTAACCCTTCTGTGTATGGAACATCGCCGTAGGTATTTACCAATAAATGAAACGCATAGACTTCTAAAATATTGGTAATGGCTAGTTTGTTCTGATCTTCAGCAAAAAGCGAGCTTTTGGAATTAATAATCTCCTTGGCATTTTCCAGATTTCCCAAAACATTTGTGTACAAAGCATTCCACCAACCAGATGGAGCATCATTAGTTGTAAAAGAATACCTGGCTTCGTTGATATTGGCAACTTGCGTCCATGTCTGACTGATTACCCTAAATGGAGCGACGGACCAAAGGCTTGTGGCGTAAGTATTCGCAAGATTTTTCTCTCCAGCTAAAAAAACAGTATTTTCGGATACAGACGTTGCTTCTTTCGGATTGGTATTTAGTTCATCGAAAGATTTGCTGCAACTCAAGGTTAGGCAAATCAATATTGCTAAAGTTATTTTATATAGTGTATTATTGATCATTTTGGGTACGGATTAAAGAGTTAAACGAATATTGAATGCCCATTCACGAACAGTCGGATAAACACCATTTTGGTAACCGATAGAAGCATTTTGATTATACACCATTGCCGCAGTATTGGTCAAAGTCGTGGACGGCGCACCTTGCTCAGGATCCGAATAAGGAAGATTCTTATGGATGATCCATAGGTTTCTTCCTGACAACGACAAGTTGATATTCTTTATCGCCTTTGTCCTAGCCAACAATTTTTGGGGAAGATCATAACCAATCGATAATTCACGTAGCTTGATCCAACTTGCATCATATACATAAGATTTTGCAGCCAAACCCCTAGTAGAGCCATAGGGTATTTTGGAACCAATTTGATACGCATCTGAAACATCGATACGTGTCGTATTTTTCTTTCCATCAGCCGTAACACCATCTAAAACAACGCCACCGCCATTTGCAATCGAATTTCTCAATGGATTTCCCAAATCATTCTTCGCTGCTGTTTCTGCAAGGACACCTGAGCGTTGCCCGTTGTCAATATCCAAGGAATAAACATTTCCACCCTTACTTGCATCAATCAAGAAAGACAAAATGATATTGTCGTATCGGAATCTATTGGACCACCCTCCTATCCAGTCAGGTGTAACCTTCCCTAAATCTGACAACTTATTGGAAGACTTCAGATAATTGCCATTTGCATCTACCAATCTTTTTCCATCTAGATATTGGTAATCACTTCCTCTAAGTATACCATAAGGTTGCCCTTCTTCAGCCACAAGCTGTATCGAATTCTGATAAGTTGCGATTGTGTAGGATGGTTGCCCTCCATATAAAGAAAGCACTTTGTTATTGTTTTTGCTCCAGTTAAGAGTGAAATCATAGGCAAAATGATCCGTCCTCACTGGAATAACATTTAAACTCAATTCAACCCCTTTGTTTTGGATTGCTCCGCCATTCACAAAAAACTGGCTATAACCCGTTGCTGTTGATGGTGTAATAGGAGTAATCTGGTCATATAGTTTACTATGATAATAAGTGGCATCTAGATTGATTCTATTATTCCAAAAACCAAGTTCCAGTCCCAGTTCATA
>JAATFC010000044.1 GCA_015655435.1 Chitinophagales bacterium
GGCTGATAAAAAAAGACAGAACCAGCAATAGCGGAATCATGAGAACGGAACTCAATATAAACGGGAAAATAAGATACGATGCTGTGTTGACGCCCATTACCTCCAGTGCGTCAATCTGTTCTTCTCTTTTATACGAACCTATGGCGAACGTCATGCGGAAACCCACAACACAGGCAAGCAATGCCGTGATACCCGTCGGAGTCAGTTCCAACAATAGCAAGTCGCGCGTGATGACGCCAATAACAAAATGCGGCACTATCGGGTTGTCCATCATGTATTGGCACAGAATAACGGCAATCATTCCCATAAAGAACGAAACCAATACGATAAGCCCCAAACTCTGTACACCAACCAGATAGCAACTAGCCACAACCCTTCTCAATGACATACGCCAATTGTCAGGAGGATAAAACATTCTTCTGAGCATCAAAACGTAACTGCCGATCTGTTGTAACATCTTACCCATCTTGCCAATAGCGCCTTAGTAAAGGAGCGATAAAGGTAGTCAATTGCATACCAATAAGTTTTATTGGACTGGAAAGAAATATGTTGGCAAATGCCACAAAACAAAAAGCCACGAACCGAAAAGTTCCGTGGCATATCAATCTCTTTTATATAAAAATCCCGTGGGGAAAGCTATGAATCTCCCTAGTCGTCGGACAACGAACCGCAAATCTGAAAAGTACAACCTTCCAGTGTGTCGTTGACCTGTAGCTGGCAGCTCAGGCGGCTGTTGGATTCAGAATCAGGGATCAAATCCAGCATGTCCAGTTCCGCATCACTTTGTTCGGGTAGGTTTTCGCCACCAGCCAATATCTTTACATGACAGGTGCCGCAAAGAGCCATGCCGCCGCAGGTTGCCAGTATTTCGTATTCAAATGCTTTCAACATTTCCATCAGGTTGAGCCCCATGTCGTCCGGAGCTTCCAACTCTTTACGAGAACCGTCGCGGTCCTCCACCGTAAAATTTACCATGCTGCAAAAATAATGGCAAATGATGATTGTGTCACAATCACTTTTTATAATTATCTGTCAGGATTAGGTACAAGAACCCAGTGAAAGCCGGATTTATTGAGTTGATAATCCTTTTTGTGTTTGACTAGTGTATTTAATATGATGGAGTCTTCTTTGACTGTTCCGGAAAAAATAGCAGAATCTTTATGGATTGAATAATGGAAAGACCCACTAGTCCCCAATTCTGTATTGGTAAACGTTATTATGCTGTCCATGGGATTGCGCGTGGTCGTATATGTTTTAGACGTTTTTCCGTCATAGACCTTCGCATAACTAGGTATTTCGATAATTATTCTTTTCCAATTTTTTATTATCTCCCTCCGAGACGCAGTCGGAGGACTCGAATGCCCCAATGTGTCCCCGTTGTATATAATTGACTGTATTTCATAAACGCCATTAATGTCACTTAGAGTAACATTACGTTGAGGTTCTGTCCGATATCCTACATTGATACAATAGTATAGTATCCCAATAACAACTATATATTTTATGATCGACAATGAAATATTAATCCAACGTTTATCAGATGTATAGGTATGAAATCGAAGCTTTTCGTTTTTGTGCAAAATAAAAAAGTTCCACATTGGCTTCAAGTCGGGAGACAATATAAACAAGCAAAGCAAAACCAGATGTGTGGCAAAGGCCTTGACAGGAACTGCATAGTTATAGTTGAGTAACACAACATTTAGCATCACAATCATAGTAGTAATTGCACCTAAAATTGCTGTTCTCCTCCAGAAAAGCAACAAGGCTCCGACACATTCCAATAATCCTGAAATAAACGTATAACTCCTTGATGCACTCATCAAAGCCCAAAGCAATCCCATCGGAGACATATTGCCGACTTTCTCTTCCAATACAGTGTAGCCTCTTGCCACGAACTGCACGTCAAAAATCTTTCCCATTCCATAAAATAGCATCGATAACGCCAGATAGTAGCGTGCAATAACAATGACAAAGAGATAGAATTGATGAATAAATCTTCTTTTTCCTCGAAGTATTGGAGTACAAATTGCCGCAAGAACCAAGGATAAAATGCTATTGAAACAAGCCTGAACGTATGTAGCCAGAGAGTCTCCATTGCTCAATCCATATACGATATGAAAATCTTTTATGCCCAGAATATTTAATCCAAACCACTCTAGTAAGGATTTATAAAATGGAACTCCCCATCCTAATCCTAGATTGGTAGTCAGCATAAACAGAAAAACATAGCCTGCGACCCAAAGCATTAAAAAGTTTTTCCATAATGGCATTTTCCTAACATCAATGTCAGTCGGCATACAATGCGTTTAGTTGTTACAAATATAACGGTTCTGCCATGCAACAAAAAAAGCCCGTCCAACATAAGGACGGGCTTTTTCGTATGAATTTCTCTTTTATCTAAAAACCATGAATTCCATTAACGGTTGTGTATTTGAAACTCAAGTGAGCGTCAGGATACGCATATTTGAATGCACCGTGTGACATCAACGCGGCTTCGTGGAAACCGCAAAGGATGAGTTTCAGTTTTCCGTTATAAGTGTTGATATCACCAATAGCGAAAATGCCCGGAACGTTGGTAGAATAGGAGTCCCTGTCTACAACGATGGCAGCTTTGTCGATATCGAGTCCCCAGTCTGCTATTGGTCCCAACTTAGGACTCAAACCAAACAAAGGAATCAGGTTGTCCGCTTCTATTGGAGTGGTTACTTTTGCCGCATCCTCGATATGTACTTCTTTCAATACGCCGTTACCGCTTACTTTGACCACGTTGGATTTCAACAATAGATTGATTTTTCCTTCCTGTGCAAGTTTGGCTACTTTGTCGGCAGATGCCGGAGCGCCACGGAAAGAGTCGCCTCTGTGTACCAACGTCACTTCTTTCGCTACATCAGCCAGGAATATCGTCCAGTCGAGTGCGGAGTCGCCGCCGCCGGCCAATACGATTTTTTTGTCGCGGAAGTGTTCAGGGTCTTTTACCATGTAGGCAATACCTTTTCCGTTTTCAAAAGATTCCAGACCTTCCACTACGGGTTTGCGTGGCTCGAAGCATCCTAGACCACCGGCAATACAGATGGCTTTGCAATGCACTTCGGTATTCTCGTTGGTTTTGACGATGAATGTATTGTCTTCTTGTCTCTGGATTTCGTCTACGCGTTCGCCCAATGTAAATGTGGGTTTGAACGGATCGATTTGCAACATTAGGTTGTCAATCAATTCCTGCGCCTTGACAGTTGGGTATCCTGGGATGTCGTATATGGGTTTGTGGGGATATATTTCGGAAAGCTGTCCTCCGACTTGTGGGAGCGCATCGATAAGATGGCATCTCATCTTCAATAGACCAGCTTCAAATACTGCAAACAGTCCCACCGGACCTGCTCCTACGATGCATATATCAGTTGTAATCATTGTTGATACCGATAAATAAATTTAAAAATTTGTGCAAAAGTAAATTATTTGTAGGCAATAGGATTTACGAAATCCGAAATTTTACCCTACAGAGACAAAAGCACGCAAATGTAGGCTGTATTAGACGTATGTCTACTGTTTTTGTAGAATATTTGCAAAAAAATGACGAAACTGACATTTTAACCTGTTTTTTATAAATGGCAGATTATTTGACAATCCTTTAAAATCAATACACAAAACAAGATCTACCATGTCAAAACATACACATAAAGACGAAGAAGAATTGAAGAATAAAGCGGAAGAAAACGCGCAGGAGGACTTGCAAAACGAAGGCAACGAAGCGTTTGCTCCCGAGGAGTCATTGGAACAAGACAGAGAGGAAGAAGGCAACAAGTTGGAAGCAGCTCTAGCCGAACAGAAAGACAAATATATCCGCTTGATGGCGGAATTTGAAAACTACAAAAGAAGGAAAGCGTCCGAAATCCAGGATATCAACAAGACTGCGGGCAGGGAAGTAATCGTCGCGTTGCTAGATGTATTGGACGATGTCGACCGCGCCGAAATCCAAGTTGGAAAAACAGATAATATTGACCAGATAAAAGAGGGTATTGAGCTGGTTTTCAATAAGTTCAGAAAAACTTTATTTTCCAAGGGTTTGAAGGAAATGGAAAGCATTCATACCGAGTTCGACCCCGAAAAGCATGAAGCTATCACGCAGATTCCTTCGCCTAGCGAAGATCTGCAAGGCAAGGTATTGGACCAGGTAAAAAAAGGTTACTACCTCAATGACAAACTCATCCGACATGCGCAAGTAGTCGTTGGTCAATAGATGGATTTTTGTTTCGATAATGTAAAATAATTACAGCCCCTGAGAGACCTGATCGGTCGGCAGGGGCTTCCGTATTGTTAAAGTCAATTAGTAAAAGAAATTATATAAAGCGGTCATTTTTATGAAAAGAGATTATTACGAGGTGTTGGAAGTGACGAAGACGGCAACGAGCGAGGAAATCAAAAAGGCCTACCGTAAAACTGCCATGAAGTACCATCCGGACAGAAATCCGGGCGACAAAGTGGCAGAGGAAAAATTTAAGGAGGCTGCCGAAGCGTACGAAGTGCTGAGCGATGCCGACAAGAAGGCAAAATATGACCGTTACGGACATTCCGCTTTTGGTCCGGGAACTGGTGGTTTCGGCGGTGGCGGAGGTATGAACATGAATGATATTTTCAGCCATTTCGGTGATATTTTCGGTGGTGGGGATGATATGTTCAGCAGTTTTTTTGGTGGTGGAAGTAGCAGCCAAGGTGGTGGTCGCGGTACACGCGGAAGCAATCTTCGAGTTAAAATCAAATTGAACTATGAAGAAATGGCCAATGGTGTCACCAAAAACATCAAGGTCAAAAAATATGTCACTTGTTCGACTTGTGGCGGCACGGGCGCTAAGGACAAAAGTAGTTTTCATACTTGCTCGACTTGCGGCGGTTCTGGTCAAGTGAGAAAGGTCGCCAATACATTCTTGGGGCAGATGCAGACGGTTGCGGCCTGTCCGACTTGTCACGGAGAAGGAACGGTTATTACCGCAAAATGTACTGCCTGTAAAGGTGAAGGTCGCGTATATGGCGAAGAAACCGTCAGTATTGAGATTCCTGCGGGTGTGCAAGGTGGTATGCAGTTGAGCATGCGTGGCAAAGGCAATGCTGGCGAACATGGCGGTGCTGCTGGCGACCTGATTATATTGGTTGAAGAAGAAGCGCATACAGAACTCCACAGAGACGGATTGAATGTGGGCTATGACCTGCATATTTCGTTTATTGATGCGGTGTTTGGAACACAGGTTGAAGTGCCGACTATTGACGGAAAAGCGAAAATCAAAATCCCTGCCGGCACTCAAAGCGGAAAAATTTTCCGTCTCAAAGGAAAAGGTTTCCCTGAAGTAAACGGTTATGGTCGTGGCGACGAATTAATCAATGTCAGTGTTTGGACACCTACAACCGTGTCGAATGAAGAAAGAGATGCCTTGGAAAAAATGCGCAACAGCGACAATTTCCAACCCAAGGCAGAGAAAACAGAGAAAAGTTTTTTTGATAAAATAAAAGATATTTTTAATTAGAGATTTATAGTATAATTGAAAATATTTTAAAGAAAAAGGGTGCATTTGCACCCTTTTTTATTCAGCCCAACTCATCGTATAGTTTCCGTTTTCTATTGCCAGGGCTTCTTTTGTTATGGACAATGGCCGGAAAGTATCAATCATCACAGCGAGTTCTTTCGTTTCTTTTGCGCCAATACTTTTTTCTACTGCTCCTGCATGAGGTCCGTGGGGAATGCCAGCAGGATGCAATGTAATCATACCGCGTGTTACGTGTTTGCGACTCATGAAATCTCCGTCTACATAATACAACAATTCGTCACTATCGATATTGCTGTGATTGTAAGGTGCAGGTATTGCATCTGGATGATAGTCAAACAGGCGCGGAACGAATGAGCAAACGACAAACGCATCTGTTTCGAAAGTCTGATGCACGGGTGGTGGCTGGTGTACACGACCAGTTATTGGTTCAAAATCATGTATGGAAAACGCAAACGGATAGCAACATCCATCCCAGCCTATGACATCAAATGGATGCGTACCATAATGCAAATCGTATAGTGTGTTTTTCTTTTTTATTTTCAATAAAAAATCTCCTGTTTCATCAAACGTTTCCAATTCTTTCGGTGCTCTTATATCTCTTTCGCAATAGGGCGCATGTTCTAATAGTTGACCGTATTTACTCAAATATCTTTTTGGAAAACGTATTGGATGATACGACTCAACTATAAATAGTCTGTTGTTCTCGTCGTTGAAATGTATCTGGTATATAGTGCCACGTGGTATCACTATATAGTCTCCGTAACCAAAGGAAAGATTGCCAAACATAGTCTTTATGATACCGCTTCCCTCATGTATGAAAATCATCTCGTTTGCATCTGCATTTTTGTAAAAATAATCCACCAGACTTTTCTTTGGAGCAGCCAATATTATATGGCAATCGCTATTAACCAATACGGGAATCCGACTATCCAAAAAGTCTTCTTTTGCAGGAATGTTGAAACCTTCCAAACATCTATGTTTTAGAAAATGAGCTTCTGCTATATTGGGTGTAATGTCTTTTTGTTCACCTATTTTAACGATTTGTGTAGGCGGATGACAATGGTATAGTAAGGATGAATCATTGCTAAAACCTTCTGTCGAAAATAGTTGCTCACTATATAGTTTTCCATCTGGTTTTCGGAACTGCGTGTGGCGTTTGTGTGGGATTTCCCCCAACGAATAATAGTATGGCATAAAAACAAGTTAGATATGAAAAATAGTATAACGACCGAATAGGAAGTTCGGAATAGAGACAAGCGAGGAACTTTAACTGGCCATTGCCAATGATGCCAATAGAAAGTAGAATTTCCATTTTCTTTTGTCAATCCAATATGTAAAATTTCTATGGAAAGGCATCTAAATTTTTTTACTAAAGTAAAATTAAAAATTATATTTGTAAATATATGCGTCCCGACTATCCATACAAAATATTTAACGATAAGCGCGTCAACTATGTATTGATGGTGGCAATGCTTGCCATGGATAGCCATTCCTAGTACAATTCCTACAAGGTATATATCTGTACCGAATTTCTTTTATTGTTTTTATCTTATTGGTTATTAATATATTAAACGATTGTGTTATGCAACAGTTTGAAAATGCAGTAGCTCATGCATCCGTGGATGCTGGTGATTTTTTACCGCTATGGGGAACAGACTATGTGGAATTTTACGTAGGGA
>JAATFC010000004.1 GCA_015655435.1 Chitinophagales bacterium
AGGCAAAGAATGAAATAACTCTAGGTCGGCCCCATTCATCATAGCAACTTGATAGTTCTCATTTACCAAGAATACATTGCCACTATTTGGGTTGAAAGCAGGACACACATTGTCAAAGTCAAAGCCATCAGCCAGACCCGTTCATTGTCCAAGCCGTCAAAATATCACGCAGCATGCAGATTTCACGAAAGCCGAATTTGGATAGGTTCTCTGTATAATAATCAGTCATTGTTGTTCGCTTTCATTTAATGTTGATGATTACAAGGGAAAACAACGCTCTGGACAGTACATCCGGCTTTCCGGCCATTATTTTAATGCGTCACCCATGGGTGGATAGCCAAGAAATTAAATGTTACAAAATTATTTATTAGCAAAGTAGAAGGGAGGAGTATCTATAACTGTGATTTTCCCCCAATTTTTGCGGAAACGGCTGTTACTGATTTTAATATCTCTGACGTTATGATATAAGAAAAATGTTACGGTTACTAAAAGTGGTAGAATGCTTACCCGGCTGTTACGGGCTGTTTTTATTTTATCAATTTTCGATCTTTATTTTTTGCATTTTATCAGATAAAAGGAATAGTTTTCCTTTACTTCCGTTATTTCAAAAAGTCCTTTGCTATCTCTGCGGATTTTACCGGTTCAAAACTCCACATTTCCTGTTTGTCTTTAAATACGTCTTCTATAAATTCTGTTATAGCTTAATTTAATGGAGTTGTTCTTTAATTGCCTTGATAGCCTCAGCCGGCAGTCCAAACAGAAGAAAGGTATAAAAGCCGGTAATACAAATTAAAACTGAACAGAAAACACATACTTAGAGCAAAGCAAAACGGAAGTGCAAATATTTATGGTACTTCTGTTTGTCCCGGTAAAGCAAACCGGTTGTTGCAAGCAGTTTTTATTGCGGTATCTGTTCTACCAAAATTTCGTTTCCAGCTTTGTTATAATAGGTACAAGTCATCTTCCTCAGGCAAACAAACCATTTTTCAATTCCCGTTTCTGCACAATGCTTGCAGAATGTAAAATAGTCCGTTTCTCCTTGTTGGTGCATTTTCAGGTAATGGCTGAATTTTTCTTTATCACTGACGGATGCTATTGTCAAGTCTCCATATTGAGGTTGAGAAATTGTTTGATAGTCATTTTTGCCAAAGTATTTTGTGCTGCTATCTTTTACTTTGGTTTCAAATGATGCCACACCCATTTGTTTTATTTCCTGAATATATGCAGGAAAGTCCGCGCCCGATTTTACTTTGTCATGCGCCGATTCAATTTGTTCTACCGTAAACATTTTTTCTTTTTTTTATTGTGAAACGATTTGTTGAATTACTTGTAACCATAGTGTTTAAACCCGGGAAAGGATCGTTGATTTTAGGATTATCCTTTTTATTGTTTTTGCGTTACGATTACTATGCAAAGGTGCGGCCGCTGAAATCCCTGTAATTGTAAAAAATCGTTTTTCTACAAGAAGCGTTTAAAATTTTCAGGTGTCTCACCGGTAAACTGTTTGAAGTCTTTTATGAAGTGCGCCTGATCAAAGAAATTGTTTTCGTAGCAGATTTCGGTTAATGATTTCGTATTGTTCAGATTGTCAAGGACCGTATTGAAGCGAATTATGGAAGCAAATTTCTTGGGCGTTGTTCCGACAACTTTCCTGAATCTTTTCTCAAAGGGGCTTTGGCTGATAAACAGTTTTTCGTTCAGTTCTTTTATTCGAACAGTCCCGTTTGTCTGACAGATAAGTTTAACGGCTTCGATAATCAGTTTGTCGGTTTGAATCACTTTAATCTGGGACAGTAAAAACTGCTCAACAATTTTTATTCTTTGTTTGTCCGTGTTAACAGTCGACAATTTTTCTTCCACTTCTTCCACTCTGCTTTTTTCGAAGATATCGTAAGCGAAAGGCTCAAATTGAACAATTCATTTGCAGGGCTTGAAGCAAAATGCGTAAAACCGGTTTCGGTAAAGTAAATCAATATTGTCCCGATGCCAGCATAATTTTTGAAGATTTTATAACTGTCGGTAATGCCCGTAATGCCGGCCGATGCCAGTTTGCTTTCCTTGTGGTCTCTTATTGTCGCAAGTTTCCCCTTATACTGAAAGCCGATAACCAATCCTGATGAAGGAAGAACTTTATACTCATTTTCCGATTCATTCTCGGACACTGCAAAATATTTGATGTAAGGTTTTAATTTTTCTGTCGGTATAAATTTGTCAAATCTCATTTTGCGTCGAGGTATGCCTGCATAATTGCTTGTGACTCCCAAA
>JAATFC010000041.1 GCA_015655435.1 Chitinophagales bacterium
CCCAATAGTGGTCTATTGTCTACTGGCGATACACTGACAATTCGCTTGAATGATGTATTGGGACAAGATATGTTTGCGAAAGTGAGGAGCTTTTCTCCCGTTATGCAAAACGCAACGGATTTCCTTACATATATGAGTGGAATCAAAATATCCGCATCTGCTCCTAACGATAACGGCTTTATTTTTAATGCTGCAGATAGCGCGTCGATACGCATTTATTATACTCTTCCAGGCGTAGGTCAGCGTATTCAAAAATATTCAGAATTTACGTTAAACAATAGTGCATATCAGTTCAACAATATTTCTATTGATCGAAGTGGTACCGTATTAGGAAACGTCAATATTGGAACTAGAAACCGTAATATTTCATCTTCGTTGACGGGGAATATTGCGTATTTGCAGCAATCAACGGAGACTGCAGTAAAGCTGACTTTTCCAACTATCAAAACTATAACTTACCAACCCAATTATTTGCGCTTGGTTAAGGCTATATTGATTGTTGGTGTTCCGGCAAATTCTTATCTTCCATATTATGCCGTACCGCCCTCTTTGTATATCGGATATACACCAGACTATACCAATATATATAGTGAGTCTTCTGCGTCTTCCGGCTCTCCCTATCAAGATCCAACAACGAGGCAATATACTTATAGCTTTGACATTACTAGCTATGTCAATACTTATGAGTTACCATATTCCGATAACCTGACAGACAGGGGATTGATATTGTTCTTGCCGGCTTCTGCATATAAATCAAGAGTCGATAGACTACTGGTTGGAGATGTGGTAAATCAGAAAAAGAATAATGGCGGAATAAAACTACAATTGTATTACATATCTGTACAATAGCTTAGTGCTAGGTACAGTTAACCGATATTCATGAAAATTAATAAAAGCAGTTTATTTTTATTGTTGGGTTCATTGGCTTCCTTGAAATATGGAAAAACATTTGCACAGACAAATGCGTCTCCATATAGCATGATCGGTATTGGCGACATGAACTATAATTATTTCGACCGTTCGGCTGGTATGGCTAATTCGGGTATAAGTTTATCATCCGCTAGCGGAAATTATATGTATCTGGCAAATCCTGCTTCTTTTGCAGATCTGCGTGATATGTACTTTAAGGGAGAACTGTCTGCTAATTTCAAAGGAGTAAGCTACACAGGGAATCCAATAAATACATCTGCAAAATCCAATTCAAGCGATTTGCAGTTTCAGAAAATCCTTTTTGGTCTAAAGATGAAACCATGGTGGGGTATGGGGTTTGGATTGAAGCAGTTTAGTAGTATCAACTATACCTACACAGGTACACAGGATATTAACGGATCGACAATTACAGTACCTGTTTCTATTGACGGTCATGGAGGTCTGAACCAGTTTTTTTGGATTAATGCGTTTCGCGTAGCTAAGGGTTTGAATGTTGGTATAGAATCGAGCTATTTGTTTGGTAGTCAGCAACAGCAAAAAACAATGACTGCGGATGGTGTGATTAATTCCTCAGATTTAAATACAACTGTTACCAATTATTACCACAAACTGTATTTCAAAGGAGGTATTCAGTACCATACCAAAGTAAGCGACAGATGGAGGTTGGGCTTAGGAGTGACTGGATCCAATAAATCTGTATTGTCAGGAAATACGACTTATGACCTGACTCAGGGAACACTCAGTAATCTAGGACTACCCACTACTATCGTAAAAGATTCCTCTATCGGAACAAATAAGTTTACATTGCCATTGATGTTGGGTGGAGGTATCTCCATGAACTATGACAACAAATGGACTTTCGCTGCTGATTACCAACGCCAACAATGGAAAGACGCAGGTAATCCAAGTGGATTGGGCTATTTCTATGGTAATGCACAACGTATCTCTGGTGGTATTGAGTACGCGAAAAAACAAACCATTATCCAAAACGGTTATGTTACAGAAATGGAACGCTACTATGTCCAATTTGGAGGGTACTATACACAAGGTTATCTCAACATACGTGGACAGCGTATCAATGATATGGGAGGTACATTTGGTGTAGGATTTAACTCAAAACAAACTGGTTTGGGATATATGTTTCATCTAAATGTGGGAAGTACGGGAACTACCAGTAACAACCTTATCAGACAAACATATTACCAAGTTGGCGTAACACTTTCTTACAATGACTTCTGGGATGCGAGACGTCGTGTGATAGATTAAGAATGCTTGCGAATCCTGTGGTTTTTGATAAAAAATTATTGGTCCAATAAGTTAAAAGCTTATTGGACTTTTTAGTTTGGTAAACTCGACATTTCACCTCTTATGTCACAGCGAAGACATGAATAATCCAATAAAAAATGCCCGCAATATTGCGGGCATTTTTTAAAACAATCATAACTTAAAAAAACGTACAGCCTAAAAATGCCATCTTACGAAAGCTTCCATCGCTGCATATTTAGTCATACCGAGTTGTGAATACAGATTTGCGGTATTGGCATTTCGGTCCTCTGCTCTTTGCCAAAATTCACGTGCGTCTGTCCCTGCAAAAGGTACCATGTCCTTTTGGCTTTGGTGGAAATAGATATTGTAACGTTTGGACATTACTTGGTCGGGGCTCATAGGTATCGCCATTTCTATATCTGCCATATCCCATTCTTGCCAAGCACCTTTGTATAACCAAAGCCAGCAGTCTTTTAGCCATTCGTCGCCATCGGCTTTTATCTGATGTATGGCTTCCATGATGACGTTGAAACAAACTTTGTGTGTGCCGTGTGGGTCAGCCCAGTCGCCCGCAGCATAGATTTGATGGGGTTTTACTTCCCGCAATAATTTTATGGTAATATCCACGTCCGCCTGGCTCATTGGCAATTTTTCGATGGTGCCGGATTCATAGAACGGTAGGTTCATGAAATGGATATGATTATCATCCAAACCAATATTTCTTGCTCCCGCTCTTGCTTCACCGCGTCTGATTAGACCTTTTATTTTACGAATGATATCGGAGTCTTTGCTGTCTTTCTCCTTGTTCGCTAAGAAATATTCTGATTCTTTTTTAATTTTTTCGCTTATGGAAGAATCTGTTCCGGTTAGTTCATCAAAGCCTACTGCAAAATGAAGAAAACGTCCAACAAATTCGTCTGTTACTGCTATATTGCCACTTGTCTGGTAAGCAACGTGGACATCGTTTCCTTGTTGTTGCAATCTTTCGAAAGTGCCGCCCATGCTGATAACATCATCGTCCGGATGTGGAGAGAAAAGGAGAACACGTTTTGGATAAGGTTCGCTTCTTTCTGGATGGTTAGGCAGAACTGCGTTGGGTTTGCCTGCTGGCCAACCGGTGATAGAATCTCTCAATTGATAAAAAACTTCCAAATTGATTTGATAAGCATCGCTTTTGTATGCCAACAAATCTCCCAAACCGTTTTCGGCATAGTCATTTTGATTTAGGCTCAATATGGGTTTCTTTAATTTCAAAGCCATATTGATTACCGCTTTCTTAACCATGTTTGGCGTCCATTCGACTTCACCAGTCAACCAAGGTGCTTTATAGCGAGTCAGTTCGCTGGCACCGATCTCGTCCAATACAAACTGGCTGTTGGGATGCTGTTGCAAAATGCTAGCAGGTACCTGTTCCGTAACTGGACCTTCTACTGCTTGTTGTACAATAGGGGCTTTGTTGCTCCATGCCATCAATACGACTTTTTTTGCACCCATAATGGTACTCATTCCCATCGTGATGGACAACCTAGGAACAAGAGAAATATTGTTCTGAAAATCTCTTGAATTTGCCAGACGCGTTTTGTTTTCCAATACTTGCAGACGTGTGATGGAATTGAAACTACTGCCCGGTTCGTTAAATCCAATATGACCGTTGTCTCCAATACCCAAAATCTGCAAGTCAATACCACCAACGGCTTCGATATCTTTTTCATATTGTTGGCAATATGCTTTTACCTGGTCTTTTTCCAAAGTGCCGTCCGGAATATGGATGTTGTTTGGGTCTATGTCCACATGGTTGAAAAGGTGGTTGTGCATAAAGCTCCAATAGCTCTGTGGAGCGCTTTTCGCTATTGGGAAATATTCGTCCAGATTAAATGTAATCACGTTTTTGAAAGATAAACCTTCTTCCTTGTGCAGACGGACGAGTTCGCTATAAGTGTCAATAGGTGTGGAACCGGTTGCCAAACCGAGTACGCACATTTCGTTTTTTGCCTGCTTTTCTTTAATCAAGTCCGCAATCTGTTTTGCGACGTTGATTGCGCCGTCTTTGGGCGAGTCAAATATCGCGACGGGAATCTTTTCAAAGGAATCTACCAAGTTCATGATACAATTGTTTTTATTAGATTTTGATGTGTCAAATATACTTTGAGTACGATGTTTTATGCGCGTTTTAAGCAAACGTTTGCTTAAAACACAGGTTTCGCAAAGGTATTTTCTTTTTTTATATTTTAAAAAGTTTTTAAAATATTTATTAAGTTTTAGATTCTTGTCGTCACTTTTGCTAAATTTGTTCTAATAGAAAATATTGTATGGTTGCATCTAAATGGAGCAGTTTGATAGGTATTGATTCGGCATTGAAAGCGGGGATTTTAAGGCAGTTGTATTTTGAAAATAAATTGTCCTGTCTGGACTTAAGTACGGCATTGGGCAAAAGTGTCCCGAACGTCACCAAATCGGTCAATGAATTGATTGAGGAAGGCTGGCTGGAAGAAGCCGGACAAGCTCCTTCAAGCGGCGGACGTCGCCCGATGCTTTACGCCCTGAAAAAAAGTGATTGCTATATCGTCTCGGTGGCGATGACGCGCATGGGAATGAATATTTGTATATTGGACATTAAAAATGAAATGGTTGCCAACCCGCAATATTTCGATATTGACCTAACTAAAAATGAAGTTGCTATTACTGCTATTTTAAATAAAATCAATACAATTATTAACCAAGCGGCGATTGTGCGTTCGGATATATTGGGCATTGGTATTTCCATGCCGGGATTTATCGACGTTGTCAAGGGCGTGAATTATTCCTATCTGGAAATGCCGGGTTCGAAATCTTTGCGTGATTATCTTACGGAACAACTGGATTTGCCAGTTTATATTGACAATGATTCTTCCGTTTTGGCTTTAGCCGAACTGCGTTTTGGTGCGGCGGAAGGTCGGAAGGAAGTCATGGTCATCAACATTGGATGGGGCGTCGGTCTGGGAATGATTGTGGACGGAAAACTGTTTCGCGGTTATTCCGGTTTCGCGGGCGAACTGAGTCATATTCCAATTTCGGATAGTGACAAATTGTGTACTTGTGGCAAAAGAGGTTGTCTGGAAGTGGAAGCGACATTGTTGGTGGCAACAACGCAGGCAATCGAACAGATAAAATCGGGTAAAATAAAAACCCTGAAAGCCAATCCCAATATATACGAAATGAGCGAAATGCTCATGCAGGCTGCCAATAACGGCAATCAGGAGGCCATTGCCCTTTTCTCCGAAATGGGTTACAAAATAGGAAAAGCACTCGCAATATTGATTCATATACAAAATCCTGAACTCATCATATTGAGTGGGAGAGGTGCGCGTATTGGACGCTTGCTCCTTGCTCCGATACAGCAGGCGTTGAACAAATATTGTATTCCGCGTCTTTTTGAAAATACAAAACTAAAGGTCTCACAATTGGGTGAAAACAATGCCCTGATAGGTGCTGGGGCGTTGGTAATGGAGCACTTTAAGTAAATGAAGCGTGTCGGTTTTGTCCAATATAAATAGGCAAAACCGACACGCTTCGTTTGTTTTTATTCTTTCTTAAAACTCAAACTCTCCTACCAATATACCTTCTCCGCCGTGGTCCGGATTATTGTTCTGGAAGGTTATCATTTTGCGTACTTGCTTGCCGGAACTGTAGAAAAGATAAATCTCTGCTGATATGGTCGTCGGTCCGGAAATACTCATTTGCCTTTCTGCAAAGAAATTGGTGGCAATCTTATATTTTCCCTTGATGGCTTTTTTCAACAAAAATTGTTCTGGTCCGAATCCTTGCGTTACGTCGTCGCTGATACGTCCTCCGATTGCGGTGCGCTTATGACTATAAAAACATTTTTCGTTGTTAGGGTCTGTGACCCAAAGGTCGATGTCTGTCATGTCTTTGTTCCAGTTCATCACGACTCGAATGTCAACGGGCATGTCAATTAATATTTCCTTGTTGATTTTTGAAATATTCAATGCTGAGCGATTCAATGCTATCAGGTTGTTGATTTCCGGTACAATGATTTCCGTGATGTCCCGGTCACGCATAGCTATTTCCAATGCGTAGTCATTGGTCAATATTTTATACAGATTGTCCAATGCTTCTTGGTAACGTCCATTGTCCTGCAATGCCAGTGCATAGTCCCGATGACTTTGTGCATCAAAAGGTCTCCAGTCCAACACTTTTTTAGTGATGAATAGTTCGGTTGCGTATTCCTCGGTTTCTTTCAGTTTGTATGCTAGCATTTTGTATAGTTCCGCATCTTCCAAACCCAAGTCTGCAATAGAACTCAATACTGTCAAGCCTTTTTCCTTTTCGTTCTTTTGGAAAAAATAAGTCGCCACATCGAAAAAATAGCCAGGCGTTTCTGCATAAGTATCGCGCAAATCCAAATACGTCTGATATGGGTCTTTTGATGCTTCAATAGTCTTCATGTAGTCTTTGTCAGACTTGATATTGGCGATTTTTATTTCAGGAATCGGTGTGTTGTCGGATGTCGATTCTTTTTTATCTACTGGTGATGAAGCGCTATTCATACTACGCATTGCTCTTGCATTGCCATACCCTGTAACCACAACCTCATCCATTCGCGAATCAGCAGAACTTGTAGATCTTGGTTGAATACCCTCGGATCTGCCTTGCAATGCCGCTGTAACTGGAGCATTATTTACGATAGTATCACCAGATACAGGTGTCGGATATTTTTTCTTAATGGGTTTGAAATCTGTATTCCACCATTTCTTCAGTTCTTTGGTTCGTTCAATAGCTTTCTTCAGTAAATCGGATTGTCGGTTTTCGCGTAGTGCGAAATCCTGTTTCATCAGGTTGTCATATTCCTTTTGTAGTTCGGCAGGTGGTGCGATTTTATATTTGACATAGTCCGAAACATTTTCCAAAACAATCAGACTCGTATTGGACGTGACTATCGAAAATTCTTTTCCGATTTCTTCAATATCGGATTTGTTTTGTTCGGCATTCATTTCCAGATAGGCAATCTTCTGTTGCGCCCATACTTTGCTAATGTCAAATACTTGTGACGCATTGCTCAGGTTTATTTCCTTTTCGATTTCCACTTTTCCGTTGCGACCAAACTGTAATGTTATCTTATTGGAAGTGTTTTGCGCGATGCCCGAAAGTGAAAAATCCTGACTGACTTCCGTTCCAATCATCGGATATATTTCGGAAACACCTTGGTTGTTTTTTATTCCTAAAAATTGGAGGCTTTGTGTATTGATAGTCTGAAAAGCTTTGTCTACGGACATTTCAGATAGGTTGATAAACTTTCCATTGTTTTTTTGTGCACTATATTTCAACACTCCAAAATTGGAAGTAGGAGCTGCGGCAATAGTGTATATTAGTTTTGAAAAAGCAAACTGGCTCACGCCAAATGAAGATATGCCGTCAGAGAAAAACAAATATTCATCAGAATTCAAAACATTGTTGGCAATCTTGGAATAGTCCGTTCCGCCATCGTAAACGATGTTTTCCAGATAAGTTTTCAACTCGGCCCAATCTCCGTTTTTGATATCGAATGATTTGCCTTTTTCGAAACGGATATTGAGCAATCCCACTTCAATATGGATGTATTGTTGTTGGTTGATAATTTTTCCGAGAAAATCCAATTCTTTTTTATGGTCGCGTTTCAGTCCGCTTAAAGAATTATCCCAGATAATGCCCAGGTTTTTTGCCCAAACTTTGGATTGTGATTGCAGGTCTAGCAATGTATTGGCATAGAAATAAGCGGAACCGTCCGTGTTTTTTTGGATAAAGGTTTCGATTTTCTTTTCTGTTTTCGGAAGTTTAATCGTCAATGATTTCGTGGGTTTGAAATCAGTTTTAGCCAAACTAGCTTCGAATACATTGTTGTTTTCCGAAAAACTCAACGTTCCGTCCGGAGCTTCTTCCAATACGGGTTTTTGTGATGCGTTGAAAACCTTTACATACAA
>JAATFC010000017.1 GCA_015655435.1 Chitinophagales bacterium
ATCCTAATCTGAAAGAAAAGCTGAAAAATGTCACATTTGTTCATAACGGGATATTGGCAATAGAACTAGATACATTTTCTTTTTATGAAAATGCCGAAAATGAAATAAACGAACTCATTTCCATCTTAAAAGAAGAAAAAACAGATGATATTGGAGCGATTGTGGTTTGTGATGATGCAACTTTCTTAGCTGAAGAATGGAACAATTTCCTATGGGCGACATTCACCCGAAGCGACCCGGCCCGCGATATCTATGGCGTGGATAGTTTCATTCAAAATAAACATTGGGGCTGTATTGGCCCGTTGATTATTGACGCAAGAATAAAGCCGTACCACGCACCCGTACTGGAAGAAAATCAAGAGGTTGCGCGTAGTATTGAACGTTTTTTCGGGAAGGACAAGCCATTGTATGGATTTTAAAAAATAGGGGTTCTTGAGAACAAGAACCCCTTTCAACCCTAAACCCTTAAAAAACATTTCATAAAGAGCCAAAACCATACCAAAAAGATTTTTCCGCAATCTTTTTCACATATTGTTGTAATTAAGTTGGTTATATATTCTTCAATATTTAGCCTATTTCATACATATATTTGAGGCAGAAATAACCCAATCCGTCATTTTCATCAAATTGTTCATTTTCGAATCTGAACAGCGTTCATTAGTCAATTTTATAGTTAGCCAATCTTTTGGTTTGAATAGCTTTTAAGACCGATATTTGTTCCCATACTTTATTAAAGCGATATGAAACATTCCAAACTATTGATGCTCGCATTGGGTACGTTGACTATTTCCCTTGCAGATGCGCAGGACTCCGTGACGGTTGCAGACTATGCACGAGCCGAAAGCAGACTTGGTTACAACACAAGTTCTCTGGTTTCCAACGCCATCATCGGAAAAGCGGTATGGCAACCAGACAGCCGTGGATTTTGGTACACAAAATATGCACCGAACGGAACAAAGATGTACGTAACCGTCAACCTGGACAAACAGGAAAAAACGGAAACTAACCAAAAAGACGAACCGTCTAAAATGAGCCGATTCAATAGAGGTTCAAAACCAAGCGTTGCGTCTCCTGACGGTAAAAAGCGAGCCTATATTGACAATTATAATCTATGGGTAGAGGATGTCGATACGCATGCGAAAAAGCAACTGACATTTGACGGTATTAAGAATTTCGGATATGCGACAGACAACGCAGGTTGGAAGCATAGCAATGCTCCTATATTGCGCTGGTCTCCCGATTCCAAAAAAATCACCACATTCCAATTGGACGAGCGAAACGTCGGCGATATGTATCTGGTTACGACCAAGGTCGGACATCCGGTATTGGAATCATGGAAATATCCATTGCCCGGGGATTCTGTAGTTGCTATGTTGCACCGAGTCGTCATTGATATTGACAATGGAAGCATGGTGCGCTTTCAGATGCAACCAGATTTTCACCGTGGTACGCTGAGCGACGATATCGCCAGCAGCGGTACGTTTGACGATATTGACTGGAATCCCAATGGTTCTGAGCTTGCATTTGTTTCCACTTCGCGTGACCACAAAAACGAAAAGTTTAGGATTGCCAATACAACGAACGGCTCTATCAGAGAAGTTTTTGAAGAAGCAGTTGCTTCACAATTTGAATCTGGTCGCAATGCCATCAACTGGCGCTACCTTCCCGCAACCAACGAAATCATCTGGTATTCAGAAAGAGACAACTGGGGACATCTTTATCTTTACGATGCCAAAACGGGTAAACTCAAAAGCCAAATCACTAAAGGCGATTGGCTGGTTGCCGACCTGATAAAAGTCGACGAAAAAAACAGAAAACTATATTTCACGGCAGCAGGATTACAAAAAGAAAATCCTTATTTCCAGTCTTTTTGTTCTATTGATTTTTCGGGCAAAAATTTTAAGAATCTGACCCCGGAAACAGGAACGCACCAGATTACGCTTTCTCCTGACCAGACCAGTTTTATAGACCAATATTCCAAACCCAACGTTGCTCCTATTGCATTGGTGCGTAAACTAGACGGCGGTAAGGTTATGGACTTGGAAAAAGCAGACCTTTCCCGATTGGAAGCGACAGGATGGAAAGCACCGACTCCGGTCAAGTTAAAAGCAGGCGATGGAGTTACGGACGTTTACGGACTGTTCTTCCAACCCTCCAATATCGTTGCGGGTAAAAAATATCCCATCATTGACTATATCTATCCGGGCCCACAAGGCGGAAGTGTCGGTAGTTGGGCTTTTAATGCATCTCGAAACGACAATGGAGCTTTAGCGGAATTAGGCATTTATGTTTTGGTATTGGAAGGCACAAGTAATCCTTACCGTTCCAAATCATACCACGACATGAGCTACGGCAATATGTCTATCAATACATTGCCTGACCAGGTCGCCGCCATTCGTCAACTGTCTAGCTCATACGCTATTGACACGACCAAAGTAGGTATATGGGGACATTCAGGTGGTGGATTTGCTACGGCATGTGCTATGTTCAAATATCCGGATTTCTTCAAAGTGGGAATTTCCGAATCGGGCAATCACGACAACAGAAACTATGAAGACGATTGGGGCGAAAGATATAATGGTTTGGCGGAAAACGTGGATTACGCTTCACAGGCAAACCAACTATATGCTAAAAACCTAAAAGGAAAATTGTTGATAGCGCACGGTTTGATGGACGACAACGTTCCTCCGTACAACGCTTTCCTTGTTATTGAGGCATTGCAAAAAGCCAATAAGGACTATGACTTAATCGTATTTCCCAATAGCCCGCACGGTTACGGTGAATATACTTATTACATGATGCGTCGTCGTTGGGATTATTTCGTCCAGAATCTATTGGAGAAAAAGCATCCGAAGGAATATTTGTTGGGAACAAAAAAATAGTAGTGAATAAATCCGGAGCATTTTTCGCACCACGAAGATTGGTCTAATGAAGAACGAAAAATCTCTCAATATCTAAATATTTCAATATTCCAACATAACAAACCGATAATGAAATCAACGAAATCGTTTCTGATATTGGTGTTCATGCTGACAATCCTGAGCCAGTCGCTATTGGCTCAGGATTTTTTTAAGGTAAATAAAATCAAGCTGCCAGCCGATATATCCTACTATGACAACCAGTTTTCAAGTCTATATATCGCACAAGACAAACTATTTCTGATGAGTGAATGTCGTATTGAGGACAAGCGTCCGGCATATATTGCATACACGAACCTGAAGAAAGCCAACAAAGCGATAAAGGATTCGAACTATATGCCAGAGTTCCATAGCATCTTATTGAAAAATCTGGATGTAATTTCGGATATATTGAAAGCCAGAAACCAAGTATATGAAGGGTTGGAAGCGATGGCAATTGACGTCAACACCTACTTTTTTTCCATAGAAACAAATACGCCTTCGGACTCGTGTTATATTGTTAAGGGTGATTTGGTAGATTCGGCAATACAACTCAATACGGAGCATTTTCTGGCAATTGCAAAACCCAAAGACGAAAATGGAAAAGCCGTTTACAATACAGGATTTGAATCCATGGAAATCAATGATGGCAAGCTTTACGCATTTTTTGAATACAATTATTTCAAAGACGGAAACTATGTCATCCAAGCAGATTTGTCTTTAGGCAATGGGGGTTTGCAAAGAATTGCTATTGAGAAGATTCCTTTTCGTATCACGGACGTAAGCTGGGATAAAAAGGAAGATTGCTATTGGGCCATCAACTATTTTTATCAAGGTGGCGGAGACGATGCGGTATATCGTGTTCCAAAAGAGGATCCTAACTACCATTTAATGTACACAGACAAGGAGTTGCGTAGTTATTGCCGTATTGTCAAAATCAAGAAAGAAAATAACCAATTTACCTACCAAACTTTGGCCGATTTACCTCAATCATATTGGGCATACAACTGGGAAGGATTGGCACGATACAAAAATGGCTTTTTCATCATCAATGACAAATACACACCGAAAAGACCTTACGCAAGCGAACTCCTATACATAGTTAGATAAGCCAATATCTTTTTTACTCACTGAAATATTCTCGGTAAGCCTTGAGCACGCGCCAAGTCAGAAATATATGCACGAGCAAAACCAGTTCGATAATTCCCACCACGCCAAACATGGTTCGCATATATTTGGTGAATGCCTCATAACTTCCAACATCCTGCTGACCTTGCTGTTGCACCATCTCATACATCGTCTTGAATGTCGTATCAAACGTATTTTTGGGTATTACGTACAATGCCATCACGACGGCGAACAACATAAACACAGCCTGTAACAGTGTGACATAAGAATTTACCTTAATCCAGTCTTTCAGCTTGGCTTTCAACGGTTGATTGCCGATGATTCCTTTTGCCGTAAACCGAAAACACAAAAACGCATATATGAATATGCAAACCCCAACCGCTCCAAATAGTAGGAACTGCGGATTAAGTCCGCTCATGACCAATGACGAAACACTCATCATCAAAAGCATGTAAGCCACCGGTTGCAATAGGAACGTCAATATTTTATATAGTTTAATCATAATCTAAACGGTCTCAATTTTTTTCATGTAATCCAAAAACAAATCCAATCCTTCGCGCATCTCGGACGTCACTTCGTAGTTGATATTGTATGTGAAATAATGCCTTAAATCGTATGCCGGAAAAGGATACTCCTCGATAATCTGGTCAATATGCTGCGCCCAATGCGAATTGGCATTGTTGAAATCTTTCAAAAATTCTTCCGAAATTTCCTTGTTGGCAATCCATGCCGCAAACACGAAAGGTTTTCCGGTAAAGGATTTCCATTCTTTTGAAAAATCGTAAATATAGGAAAAATTAGGGCGTTGCATCAATGCCCGGTCGCCAATAATGACACCTGCCGTTTTGTCTTTGATTTGTTCCGCATATTCGTCTTTTGTCAATAGGAATTTGACGTCTTTTTTCCAGTAAAACTGCATTAATATCTTGCACAGGTTGATGGACGTTTTGCTTTGGTAATCCAGCAAAACCGTATCGATTTCCTCTATGGGAACCTGACTGAACAAACAAACCGATGCAACATCTTCTGTTGCCGCAATCACATAATCCGAAACAATATGCGGTGTTTTGAGAAAAGGAATGCTTGCCGTGGATACCAAACCCATGTCTATCTCGTCATCTATGAGCATCTGCACCAGTTTGGAAGGATATTCCTCCAATATTTCCATTTTTTCTTTCAATATGTCCGAACCTTTGATGCCGTATATCAATGGTCTTGCATTCAAATAACTGACCGCTCCGACTTTTATCTTCTTCAATATCACTAACTTTGGGCGCAAAGATAAAATCATGTACCCTAGCAACCAAAGTTATTAGGATACCTAAACAAAAACTTTCGATGGAACTTACAACTCTGACAGCCGTTTCCCCTATTGATGGACGATACAGAAAGCAAACACAGAACCTGGACGTATATTTCTCCGAATTTGCATTGATTAAATACCGTGTACACGTCGAGATCCAATATTATTTTTTCCTTTCGGAAGAAAAAATATTTACGCTTCCTGCCAAAGTAAAAAAAGGTTTGCAGGCTGTCGGTGACAATTTTTCATTGGAAGATGCAACACGCATCAAAGAAATAGAATCCGTCACTAACCACGACGTAAAAGCGGTAGAATATTTCTTAAAAGAAAAGCTGGATGCTCTCAATGCTTCCGATATAAAAGAGTGGATACATTTCGGTCTTACGTCGCAGGACATCAACAATACATCCATCCCGCTAAGCTGGAAACATTTTGTGGAAAACGACTATCTGCCCGCTGTAGTCAACCTGAAAAATCATATCAAAAACCTCGCGATACAGTGGAAAGACGTTCCAATGCTGGCTCGCACGCACGGACAACCCGCCTCTCCTACCCAATTGGGAAAAG
>JAATFC010000051.1 GCA_015655435.1 Chitinophagales bacterium
GTAATGGAACTTGCCATTTTACTATGGGATATTGCAGACACATTTTTTATCAAAACATTTTTTATTAGTCCGGCTCGATAAACTGAATCACCAACAGGTTTATATCCCCTATTTCCAAGCACTATAAATATGGGTGTCTGGACATCTCTCATATTAATATCAGTAATGGAAATATGATCAACTATTGCTCCATCTACAGATTCAATAGCTATGCCCGCCAAAACAGTAATGGGTAATTCTATAAAAGGTACATTCTGTTTCCAATGACGTATTTTATCCTCTGATGCAGCACTAATAGTACAATTAGAAACGGACACGTTTTTTAAGCCACCCATTGAGACGGTGCCAAATTTGATTGCATTACAATTGCTAGATATAGTACAATTGCGGACAATCACATTTTCCACTATATGGTCACGTTCATGACTTTTAAAACAAATGCCATCATCGTCGACGTCAATTTTGCAGTCCTCAATCAAAACATTCCTACTGTCAATGTCTATTCCATCTTGATTGTAATTGGTATGGTTAAATACTGTTACGCCCTTTATATGCAAGCTATCGCATCCAATATAATTTTCTAACCAATAAGCAGAATTAGTGAGGTACAGATCATGCACATTTATATTTCTACAATTGATAATGAGTAGCATACAAGGACGTTGTCTGCTTTCTGAAGAGCCTCCATCATTGCCAAGATTAAAAGCAGGCGCATCTCCATTACCATTGATAGAACCAGCACCTGTAAGTGAAATATTGTGTACCCCTTCGGCAAAAATAAAGGCCCTGGACAAAGAGACTTCCCCATTGAATTTATGGTTGAACGCATTTTTGAATTGCACGTCATTTTTAGGATAATCGGCAAAAAAAGGGCTTCCCTTTAATATGCCATTTTTTTCAATATGTATTTCCACATTGCTTTTCAAATATAGTGTTCCGGATAAGAACGTTCCTTCAGGAACCAGCACTTTTCCGCCTTTTTTACTGCAATTATCAATAGCAGACTGAATAGCCTTCGTATTAATTGTCTTGCCATCACTGACCGCTCCGAAATCTAATATATTGTAGGTCTGGGCTTTAATATTGTTTACGCTCAAAAAAATATTCATCAATAAGATAAAGGCACTATACTTTTTCATAAAATATTTTATTTTTTCTAATCTTACTATTTTTCAATAGTTTTTATTCAATTACCAACACCGCTGCACTTAAAGCAGATATCTGTATGGTAAGCACTTTGTCTTTTATAGTATATTTTTCCATTTTACCCAATCTGTAGGAACCATCTCCTTTAACTGTGTTGTTGGCAAATCGTAGCCCATCCGAAGCACTGGCAGAAGGCGCAGTGAGCCTTGCAATCTGGAATTGTGAGGCTTTATTGCTAAGCTGAACCGAAAATTGAATATCCACAGAATCTTTGTTAATTAATGTGACTAAGGTATTGTGGCCATCTAAACAGGCGTGTACGCTATAATTACATGGGACTGTTTGATTTATATTTACAGGAAGGATTTTGCCCGATCCACTCCCATATTTGAAAGCAAGCATTCCATAATAGCCCGGGCGAGGAACAGGAACCCCGTCTTTTAAAACGATAGGTGCATAATGACTGGTACTTCCGCCATGAAAATTAACGCCCTGCCCATTATTTTCTGCCACGGTCCACATAAAGTCCAATGTCCACAATGCAGCAGCAAATACATCACTCACTCCGGCTTTGCCCCCACGAGAAACGCTGTTGCACTCAGCGATACGGTAAGGCAAATGCAATGCGCCCGATGAGGAGTCCAGCGTTTTTAAATAATCTGTCAGTCTGCTGTCAGGTTCTAGAATATAAGGCCATTCAGTAGTGGCGTGATCACCCATTTTCCTATAATAATGCGCTGTAATCAATTCCACGTCTTTCCCCATATTTTTTGAAAAACGCCGCGTCCAGTCAATGTTGTTTGACATGGCAGGACCGGCAAAAGCCAAGTCCGGAACACTTTTTTTTATTGTTGAAAAATAAGTTTCCCAGTCTTTCTGATAGTTTTCATAACTATAATCTTTAGGTCTTGCCCATTTATAATACAAATCAGGTTCATTTCCTATTTGCAAAAGGTAAAGCATGTCTTTAAAACTTTTTTTTGCATACAAAGCTTCATCTGCAGCAGCGGTTACATTTTTACTGCCTAAGTTTACCCCAAACAGAACCTTCCATCCTGTTGATTTTGCAAATGCGCCAAATCGGTCAATGTCCGTCTTGGTTAAAGAATCCTTACTTGTAGTTGAATTTCTTGTATAACCTGTCCAGTTAATTTCATCACTACTGTTGCCCCCCACGCGGAGAATACCATTTCCAAGATTTTTTATCATACGGATAAGGATCTTGTTATCTTCAGACAAATAATACGGAGCTATAATCGAGCTAGCTTCATAAC
>JAATFC010000367.1 GCA_015655435.1 Chitinophagales bacterium
CCATGGTGGACGCCTACGAAATGAGAAACGGCAAAACAATAAGTGAGTCCGGATCGGGATATGACGCGTCCCAACCCTTTGCCAACAGGGATCCACGCTTGGCCGCTTCCATCGTTTACCCTGGTACACTCTATGAAGGCAAATATTACAATTCCATACAAAGCAGTTCCGCCGATTATTATACAAACGGCAACTGTTCCCCTACTGGCTATATAGAGCGTAAGTTCACTACCGACCTATCGGATTATGGCGACATGTGGAATACTGGTCTTAATGCCATTGTTATTCGTTATGCCGAAGTTCTGTTGATGTACGCCGAAGCCAAAATAGAAGCGGGGCAGATAGATAACACGGTTTACATAGCCCTAAACCAAGTACGAGAAAGAGCCGGAATGCCTGACGTTGACCAAAGTGTTTACAGCAGTCAAAGCACGTTGCGCACCTTAATCAGAAGAGAACGTCGTGTGGAATTGGCGTTTGAAGGTTTGCGCTGGTTTGACATCCAGCGTTGGAAAATAGGAACAGATGTTCGCGCTGGAGAAGTCTACGGAACTCGGCTCGGAACTGTAGACGCCAATACAGGTGCAACAACATTTACTGGATCAAATGTACAAGTCGAAAGTCGCACGTTTGACGCCAGTCGTGACTACCTTTGGCCTGTCCCGCAATCGGAAAGAAACATTAATCCCAACTTGAGCCAAAACCCGAATTACAATTAGTTTATCCATGCCAGGCGAAGATAGAGTTGGCAGTCCCTGGGATGTCCCGTTTACAACACTATAAAAATTGCAGTATGACTTCATTAAAAAACAAACTATTTGTCTGTCTTCCTTTGCTGGTAGTTTTTGGAACAGGGTCCGTATTTGCACAACACAAACTGAATTTTGACCAAGGATGGAAATTCATGGCGATAGAATTGTCTGGAGACACCAACCGACTCCACATCGGAAAAAATTGGAACGACCAGTTTACCACTGAAAATATCCGAACGGACGATAACCTAACAGAAAACGACACATTACCCCTTAACCGGGAAATGGAGCATTTGAAAAATGCTTTTTGGGAATCTGTTACGCTGCCTCACACAGCGTTTGCGGAACCATTGCCAATAGTACATCCGAGAGAAGGTATTGCTTATTACCAAAAGAAATTCATTGTTCCAGCCAATTATAAAAACAAAAAACTGTCTCTTGAGTTTGAGGGAGCTATGCAGATTGCGTTGGTCTGGGTGAATGGCGTTTTTGTAAAAAGACATTGCGGAGGTTATCTGCCCTTCACGGTAGATCTTTCTGACGTAGTCCAATATGGCAAAGAAAACACGATAACGATTAAACTTGACAACCGGCCTAATCCACTTGTTCCACCTGGGAAAGCCGTTAACAAAATGGATTTTATTTATTATTCGGGGGTCTATCGGGACGTTTGGTTACATATTGACAATCCTTTGCACATTACCGATGCCAACGCCATCGATCGCCCGGCAGGCGGCGGCATTTTCGTTACCTATCCCAGTGTAAGCACGTCCGAAGCGACTATCAACATTCGCACAAATGTCATCAACGAAGAAGGCAAATCGGAAAAATTTAAAATCGTACAGGAACTTATTGACAACAACAACCATACTGTAGCTATAAACACTTCTCCAACAGCAACGTTACAAAAAGGACAGGACAAGCATTATGAGCAACAAATAAAGTTAATGAATCCTTCTTTGTGGTCACCAGATAAGCCATATTTGTACATATTACGTACTTCATTATGGAAAAAAGATCATAAAATAGGAGAATACAGCAATAAAATAGGTATTCGCAGCTTTTCTATTAACAAAGAAAGCGGACTGTTGGTCAACGGAGTTCCCACGAGAATCACCGGAAGCAACCGACACATGAGTTATCCCTGGATTGGCAATGCACTTTCCAACAATGCCAATAAGAGAGATGCGGTTTTGATAAAAAACGCCGGAATGAACTGCATCAGATTGGCACATTATCCACAAGACCCTTCTTTTTATGAGGCCTGTGACTCTCTGGGCATATTGCTGATTGACTGTGTGCCTGGATGGCAATTCTACAACAAGGCAGAAACCTTCATTCGCAATACTCTAGACGACATTCGGCAAATGATACGCCGTGACAGAAATCATCCATCCGTTTTTCTATGGGAAATCAGCCTTAACGAAACGTATCCGCCCGCAGAATTTCGTTGCAAACAGACCGAAACTGCCAAAAGTGAGTGGCTGCCATCCGACTCCAACTTTTTTACAAGCGGTGATTCTTATTACACAAAAGCTTGCTACGATGTCCCCTATGATTACTGGGCGGACAATATCGAAAAAAGAGACAATAAGACTTATCCAAACAATGCCTTTCTGATAAGGGAATACGGTGATTTTGAGTTTGGAGGCACACAAAGTACCACCCGGCAAATAAGGGCAAACGGAGAAGCGGCGTTGCTCCAGCAGGCTTGGAACCTGCAATGGGAACACAATCGAAACCGCCAACAGTATCCAAGAGCAATCGGGGATCTGACCTGGGCTTTTTTTGACGGACTTGCCGGATATGTAACCGGGATAGAAGGTTGGGGTGTCGCGGATATCAAGAGAATTCCTAAGTTTTCCTACTATTTGTTCAAAAGCCAGGAAAAAGACCAACAACCGATGTGCTATATCGCCAACTATTGGGCGTCAAAGAAAACAGCCAACAAAGTAATTGTATATAGCAATTGCGACGAAATAGCTTTGTTCGCCAACAATAGAGAAATTGCACGACAAAAACCAGACAGAGGCGCGGACAAACCCTATGGTCTAGATTGGGAACACGGTGGTTTGCCTTTCACCGGAGGGGATGCACGGAGTTTGGAGTCCCCTCCTTTCACGTTTTCGAACTTGGACTTTACTCCAGGGGAATTGACAGCAGTTGCGTACAAATCAGGGAAAAAAGTAGCAACCTATAGCGTACGTACACCGGGAAAGTCCAATAGGATTTCCCTTGCAATTGACACAGAGGGCATTCCTCTTAGCTCCGACGGAGCCGACGTTGTATTTGTAAGGGCTCGTTTGGTAGATATACACAATAATCTTGTTACGAACGCGGATGACATCATCGAATTTTCCGTAAAGGGGGATGCGCGAATAATAAGCCCGAAGGCTGTCCATGCGGAGGCTGGCATCGCGACGATACTTTTACAAGCAGGGACAAAGACCGGGAACTTTATCATAGAAGCGGCCGGTCCAAACCTTAAAAAGGCATATTTGGTATATAACCCAACAAACAAGTTGGGAGCCAATTAGGCTTAATACCGCATTGACTTCTCGTGCATATACCGCCCCCAGAACGAAATTTTGCTGTGCGCTTTTTTGTCCACGGTAAATCGTCGTACGACATAACGAGACCTTTGGTTATGCAATTTTATTATCGGCATTGCATCTAACAATCCATTCCAAGCTGCTCGGATATATTCTGGGCAGCCTTTCTGTTTTTGCGCAGCCGTTCGGAATAGGATAAAAAAAACGAGTACTGAACATAGGATTCTTAAGATACAATGGCATATTTTGCAAATAAAAACAGTTTCGTAAGTGCCTATATCCGAAAGTCAGAATGGACATGGCAGTTGTAAAGAATCTTCTAGTTGTTGAAAAAGCAGTCTCCTATTTCCCATAAAAATCTTTTAAATGAAGCCCCTGCAGGTTTTTGACTATATAAATATTTCCCCTATATTGGGTTGGATTGGCACGCTTTCTTATTTGACAGCGTATCTATTACTAAGTATTGGAAAACTTAGGGGAGATCAGAAGGCTTACCACATCCTAAATCTTGTTGGAGCTATAGGGCTTCTGTACAATGCAATATACTTGAAAGACTTCCCCAATATGGTCATCAATATCATTTGGTTTGCAATCGGTTTTACGGCTATGGCCGTTAATAAAAAAAATAATAACTAGCTCTGATCGGAAATCCGAAGAAGTGAAAGTGTGATAGCTTTATATTTTTCGAGATACAGTTTAGCCTGCTTTTTATCTTCCGTTAACGTATTGAAATAATAGGTCCCATCGATCAGCCCGAATATAAGATCGGCCATTTGAGCCGGATTGTCTATCGACAGCGAACCCTCCCGATTACATTCCTCCATCAGATTTTCCAATTGATTCCGTAGGGTTTCCAGGAGCTTACGGTATTTTGCTTTAAGTGCTCTGTCTCTTATGGCCAGCGCGTAACAACTATAGGAAACTCCATCATCACACAGACTGTTCCATTTATTGGAAAACAGATTATCAAAAACCGCCAATAATCTCTTAACGGGTTTTTTCTCAATAGCAGAGGCAACCTTGAAGATTAACAGGTATTTGTTTAAAATATAGTCCACCAATCCATGAATCAGTTGCTCTTTGGTATCGAAGTAATGCAGAATAAGACTCGGGGCTATACCTATATATTCCGCGGTCTTGGCTATGGATGCATTTTCCAGCCCCTGCTTTTTAGCCAGCTCATAAAATGCGATGACTATCTCTTCCTGCCTAGTAACTTTTAAACTGCTCCTTCCCATTAAATATATAAATAGAAAATACAAAGTTAATCTTATTTTCATCGAAATAGTTCCAGAAATACAATTTTTAGGACGAACTAAGTGTTTTAAGAATGCGCAATCGATTGCGAATTAATTGACTGAATAGTCAATCAATTAATTAATAATTACTTAATTTTACTTCAAGAATATATTAAAAAATTCGCCTCACTTTTGGACTACACTACGAGCTACTACAAACAATTCCTATAAGCTTAACAATTAAATGTATGTATCCTAAACTATTTAATGGCTTCTTAATCCTCCTGTTGGTTATGGCCTATCCTAAAGTTCATGGGCAAAGACGTGGATCGGTAGAGGGAAAAGTTGTCGATTCAGCTGGCATTCCTCTACCCAATGTTATCATCAAATCTATTATTGACGGAGTCCAAACCGTTTCAGATTCATCGGGTCTTTTTTATTTGCGCAGACCGGAAGACATCGACGCAAACTTGGTTGGTTATGAGACCGTTAGAATTAAGGGATTTAACGGTGGTGAAATTCGGATGAAGGCTACGAGTTCTGACATGGACGAGGTAGTGGTGGTAGGTTATGGAACAAAAAAGAAAATAGATGTAACAGGAGCGGTTGACCAGTTGTCGGGAGCCGACCTAGCCAAACGACCAATAGCCAATGTGTTCCAGGGTTTACAGGGGGCGAGTCCTGGTTTGAACATCACATACGCTGGCGGGCAACCAGGAGCTACGCCAACTATCAATGTCCGTGGCTTTGCCTCCATCAATGACAACAGTGGCTCCCCACTTATTATCATTGATGGGATAGCGGCTACCACAGATGACCTCCTTCGTGTCAATCCTTCAGATATCGCCACCATAACGGTTCTGAGGGACGCGTCTTCCGCAGCTATTTATGGGGCGAGGGCGGCTTTCGGTGTAATACTACTGACGACTAAAAACGGCAGTGGTGGCAAACAACAGGTCAGTTACAGCAACTATTTCGCCCAGTCCAAAAGGACAATTCTTCCCGAACCTGTGACGGATCCTTACATCTATATGAAAGTACTGGAAACCTCCACCAATAACAC
>JAATFC010000328.1 GCA_015655435.1 Chitinophagales bacterium
GAAAGAAATTGAAAAATATCTGATCATTTTAGAATCAGCAACGTGTTATGGCGGAAAAACGATTATGACCATAAAGGATGGTATAAGCTCGGAACTAACGAAAGAGGGGCTTTTCATGCTTACAGCGCAACGCTGGTTGCGGCGGATAGCACATTACAAGCCGAAGAACCTGGAATGGTAAATCCTATTAAAATAGATATGAAGCAGGGGAAAATTCTTGTTGGAAAGTTGCCTTATATAAAGGTGAAAAAGTGATAGCATTGTGACCGGTCTACAATATCGTCTGATCCCGTTCTTTGTATGCAGCGGCAATCCGCCTGGCACAAATTTTAAATAAGTCACCGTCAGTCGTTCCCTTCTTGGCGCCGAAACGATTTTTCTCTATTCCGATAAACCTTCTGCCTTCCTGGATAGCTGCGACCAGGAAGGAGCCACTCCCGCAGGCATTATCCAGGATAATATCATTGGGGTTGCTGTAAGACCGGATCAGGTATCTGCCCAGGGCAACTGGTTTTTGAGTGGCATGGTAGGTACTCCCTTCAGTTTCCGCCGTTTTGAAATAAAGGTAGTCCGGGGCGATTTCCTCCGGGTAAAAAATAATATCAGGAGGATAGCGATCCCCTGTTAAATTTTGTTTGTGGATTTCCTTAAAGGCGTTATAATTATCACTTAACCCTTGGCTCATGCCTCTGTTGTAAGGTGTACCCTTTGTCATCTGGGGATGGAACACCGCATTCTGTTGGTAGAATACGCAAATATCTTCGTGCTTGCGCAAAGGCTGTTTTAGGACGTTTAGAAAATTAGTAGCCTTTGACTTAATCCAAACAATTTTATACCGGAACATCTCAGGGTTGCTCAAAATCAGCTTTGCAGTAAAAATGCCATGACCAGTAAGTACAATTACACCGGATGGCTTAATGATTCTCTTATATTGACTCCACAAAGCATGCAGATCAATTTCCTTGTCCCAGCTATTATGGGTAGATTCATAAGGTAGGTCTGCTAATACCATGTCAATACTTTGAGCAGGAAACGTGCTCATGACCTCCAAACAATCTCCTTCTATCACTTGGTTGACCCATTCATCCATACTGCACATATTTGTAAATTTTGGCGGTCATCACCTTTAATCAAAACTTGAAATCACAAACTGCGATTCCAAGTTTTGATGTTCTTCCTGGTAAGCTGCTGTAACCTGGACGATAAATATGATACAATGTCTATTCTTCGTCTTTTGCATTAAATCCTATCATTCTCCGGGGTATCTGCGGAGGGTTCAGTAGTTGCTTCAGGTATTCAAATATTATCTGGATGTCCCGATCATGGCCGTCCACCTTATTTTCCAATTCTTCCAGCTTCAATAGAATGTCCTTATGGGTTAACCACATTTCCCGCATTTTGGCAAAAATTCGGATGACCTTGATATTTACCCTAATAGCTAGTTCGCTGTTCAAAACGCTGGAAAGCATGGAAACTCCTAATTCTGTAAATACTAAAGGAGGTTTTCTAACGCCGCCTCGTCCATCTTTTTTTGATGTCACAATTTGTGACATCAAAGTTTTTAGCTCTTCCTCTGTAAGCTGGAACATAAAATCATCTGGGAACCTGCTAATATTCCTCCTGACAGCCTGATTGAATACTCTCGTTTCAACACCATACAGCTCTGCTAAGTCGCGGTCTAGCATCACTTTTTGTCCCCGTACCAGGTAAATTTTTGACATTATTATCTCGTCTGTTAATGTTTTATTTTTTTCATCCATTGTGTGATGGTTTAATTATTGTGCAATATGGGGGATGTATAAAGTAGAATTTCCAAGTCTTGGGTGTTCTGGTAGAAATTAATTTGCGGAAAGTGGATGAAGGCCGTAGGCTAATATTAACGACCTTCATTCCCAAATTGTGGCTATTTTTTTAGCGATAAATCTCCCTTGAGTAATTTCGATTTTAACGCCTTCATATTGTTGCTTACCTTTTTCTGCGTGATGCGGGCATAAATTTCCGTGGTCTTAATACTTTTATGCCCTAACATTTTTCTTACAGATTCGATAGGTAC
>JAATFC010000190.1 GCA_015655435.1 Chitinophagales bacterium
TGGACTCGTCCTCAAAATTCTCGGAAATGACCCTAAAAGACTCATATTTGTATGCGTTCAGTTCCGTACCGCCCATTAGCTTTAAAGTATGGGCATTGGCAAATCTTTTCTGCCAATCCAGCGTTGCCGTTGCGCTGTAAGATGATGTTTGGATCTGTTGCAATATACCTCTTCCGTTGACCGTATATCCCCATGGAGTAGTGGACGGGTCATATTCGGATAGTTTGGATGAAGAATAGTTGCCACCTCCTGTCACTTTTAGGATAAGATCGTTACGTATTTTATAGGTGGCGTACGCATTTCCAATCATCCTGTTATAGTCGGTATTCCTGTATACGTCGGAAACTGTTTGGTCCAAAGAACGAGTCTCTGATTCATCTTCACTTGCTGACACTATAAGTATAGGACGAAATATATAGATTGACTGAATAACTCCTGACCAGTTGCCAGTACCACCACCACTAGACGCAACACCGCTATTGATAGATCTAAACCAGTTGGCACTCATTCCTACACTTAGTTTGTCGGAAACTTTGGTGTCCAACTTGAATCTTCCCGTATAGGTTTTATAGTCGTTGTTAATGACCAGTCCCTTTTGGTTAAGGTATCCGAAACTTCCCGAAAAATTTGTTTTTCCGGAGCTTCCTTGCAAAGACAGATTTGTCTGAGATATGCTACCCTTGCGAAACAGTTCGTCTTGCCAGTTGTGGCTGGTATAGCCGGATACGTTTTTGGATGTATCCACTACTCTGTCACCATTTAAATCGTCACCCCATGTTGCATCTGTAGGAGCAAGGGCATGGCGATAGTCCACGTATTCCTGTCCGTTTAGCATGGGAAGCTTTTTCTTTACGTTAGAAATGCCATAAGAGGAGGAAAGTGTTACGGCGACTTTAGAGCCGGTTTTTCCTGATTTTGTGGTAATGATTACGACTCCGTTAGCACCTCTAGCACCGTATATTGCTGTGGCTGAGGCATCTTTCAGTATATCTATGGATTCAATATCGTCGGGAGCTATGACCGACAGTGGATTGTAGGTGGAATAGCCACCTACCGGAGAAGACGCTACCTCGTTGGAATAGCTATCCATCGGAACTCCGTCAATAACATAGAGGGGTGCGGTTCCTGCATTGACTGAATTAGCACCTCTTATGGTAATGTCTATCCCGCTTCCTGGTTCGCCTGATTGGGAATTGACTCGTACGCCCGCAACCCTACCTTGAAGAGCTTCGGCAAATGAAGTCACTTTAGATTCTGTCAGCGTTTTAGAGTCTATGGTGCTCACAGCTCCGGTGAGATCTTTCCTTTTAGTAGTTCCGTAGCCAATAACTACTACTTCATCTGATTTGCCAATGTCATATACCAGTGAAACGTCAATAGTCGGGTTGTTCGCAACACTTATCTCTTTCGTAATAAAGCCTACAAAAGAGATAATCAATACTGGATTGCCTTTTTGCAATGTAGCTGGAATGTTGATTGAATAGTTTCCTTTGGAATCCGTCAATGTTTTGGAGTTGCTCCCTTTTAGCTGCACACTGGCACCGACCAATACTTCTTTGGTTGTGTTGTCCGTTATGGTTCCCTTAATCGTATTGGGTACGGACTGCGCCTGTATTTTTGACAATGGGAATGAAATTGAGAATAATAAGGCAAGGGAAAACAGCAAATGTCTTACATACAGCATCGTGGTTTGATTTAATTTCAATATGGTCATAAGATTATTTTTAGTTTACCTACTTGGCAATTTTATGTTTCTAACAAGCATCTTTTTGGCGAAGCATACTACATGTTTTTTTAAGAATGACAAGCATGTAAATATTAACGACACAAAAGTATTGGCTATAAAAACTACAAATAAATACTTTTCAACCCAATGTTGGGACTATTCAATCAGTTTTGAAAAAGTAAGCCTGGATAACTCGAGTTTAATGTTTTTACACAATCATTCTTGGGCTGGGGGATAGAGGGTGACGATTTTTTAGTTTGATTTTCTTCTGCGGTATATCGTCAAGTAACTTCCTAAGAAAGAGATTGCGTGTGGATAACAAGGTATGGGCAAAAATGAGTCTTTGTTTTATTTTAGTTATTAGTAAAACTGACACGAGCAGGAAATTAATTGGCGAAATGTGGCTCTCAACAAAGTGATGTTCGAATATTTAAGGAGTGTACTTCGTATAAGCACATTTTTACTATGTCCAGCATAGTTTCAATTGATGAAAGAGAAGGCGGCATCTCTTGGAAATTAAA
Organism: Chitinophagales bacterium; assembly: GCA_015655435.1. Taxonomy (GTDB): domain Bacteria; phylum Bacteroidota; class Bacteroidia; order Chitinophagales; family Chitinophagaceae; genus Rhizosphaericola. Next base: position 2,248 of record JAATFC010000190.1, read on the forward strand.
CGAAAAAAGGCGCAAATTTTGCGCCTTTTTTGTGATCCCGCTGGGACTTATTTAGCATAAATAGAGTTTAATACACGTTAATAGATGTTAATATAATTAATTATTTACCAAATAGTTATAACATATTTTGTGAAAATAGATTATCTTTAATATAAGTAAATATCCAAAATACTGTAAGTAATTGTAAGTAAATTTTATTATCATGGAACCTCGTTTTTATCTCAGCAATAAACTCAATAAACAAGGACGTTCAACCGTAATGCTCTATTTATATTGTCATGGTAGAAGAATTACCATAAGCACAGGCAAGATCATAAAACCAACTAATTGGAATGAGAATGCACAACGAGCGAGGGGAACCTCTGCCGAAACGATGAAATTTAATAATTATCTACAATCCTTTGGTGCAAGTGCAGTTTCCAAACTAACAGATCTAATACA
>JAATFC010000232.1 GCA_015655435.1 Chitinophagales bacterium
TATGACCATTCGTTCGTTGAAATTCCATTCATCAAAGATATAAATTTTTAGAAGCTAAAGCGAGATGCACTAAAGTGCATAGTTTTAACTCTATTTGAGACCAATAAAGAATCGACAATAAAACAAAGTAATAGTACTTCGGTTTCGCCTCGCCTACCAGTCCAATTCTACTTTAATGCCGGTTGGCATATTGTCAAACGTAACAAAACAGGTTTTGCTCTTCTCATCCCAATTCCAACTGCCGTTCGTTGCATTGCTCACTTCCACATCTTTCATGATACAATTCGTTGGTCTTGCGGGAAGTAATATCCGCATGACATTGGTTGTATTTAAAGGGCTCTTCGCTAGGAAACTGTACTTGTTGTGACGAACGACTTCATTATAGACACGGCTTGCGCTGGCAAGAACCTGAGGCTTTTTCCTTTCTTTTATATCATTAATATCAAACAAGAAAGCCTGATTTCCCGGTTGGATTATTTTTTCCGTAACGATAGGCAGCTGAGGATCGAAAAGGTCTACAAACATGCCTTTCGTAATATAAGGCTGGGCGTCAACACTTTCATCCAATACAGCATACATATTGTAATGTCCCCTTTTCAGATAAAAATAATTTTTAAACGCTAATTTATCTTTTTTAATTTTTGAGTTGAAAGCGTCTTGTATTTTTTCAAGTAATGCGCTTTCTCCATTTTTTTGCATGACATAATTCTTCGGGTCCTCCCGAACTATATAGACAACACCTTTTCCATAGTTGTAAAGACCTCCTGATGTAGCTCCATCGTCAATTCCCATAAGATGGAAAAGATGTTCGGATGGGGCTTTAAAATGGTAACTACCCAGATTCCACCACTCTTGTACGGACTGATAAGGATCCTGGTCTGTGCCACTATAAACTACGATTCCTCCGTTTTTCACCCAGTCTGCAATGTAACGGTGCGCGGAAGAGTCCAATGGTTTCATATTGGAGTAGGACATGAGCAAAACCCTTGTATCAGCAAGCGTTTTGGCATATTGCAGGTTTTCCATGTGAACAATTGAGACAGGGATTCCTCTTTTCAGAAACGGTAGTGCCTGACCATAAAAATTGGACAATTGAGGATCTTCGTACCCCTCATGTGTAGGAAAACGTTGGAACATCAACGAATTGGACATCAATACGCTTATACCCTTTGTTCCATTAAGGCGATTAGTAGACAAGGGCATATCATTAAGGGCATTGATCATTACCTGCATCTGCGTCGAATAAAACCTGGGAATATGCGCTTTTTCCGCACTGCCCTTACTGACGGAATACAAGCCTTCATAGATTCTATCAGGCCATGGCATTACCTCATAATTATTTATGTTGGGATATAGTAACTGCGCAGTAAAAGTCGCCTGATAGTTTTTCTTATAATCAGACCAGTCCCTTGCCCAGTCTTCTATCGGGTCCGTCAGGAAATACATCTTGCGTCCTGTCGGCGCGGTCATGGACTCCATAGATCCGTATTCCAAAAAAGCATTTTCAAAAACCCTCTCCTTCTCTATTCCATTATAAAAATTGGGTTCTCTAGCTGTCCCGGTCCATACTTGGGCAATATAACCGTCAATGCACGGAAGGGATGCCAGACTCGCTTCCGGACTTACAATCTGCCATTGGGAATAGATTACCAAAGAATGTGTAGGAACATAAAATTTTACATCCAAGCCCTTAGATTTACCGTATGTCTTGGCAAACGTGAAAACTTTGTTCAGCGCATTGTAGTATAAATGGTATTTCAACTTGCTGGACAGATAGGTGTTTTCAGGAGATGCGTCTTGCGGACGCCAGTCAAAGCCGTAATATTTTTTCCATTCCTCTTTGAATGCTGTACTGTATCCGCCTCGCGCCCAGAATTCAGGTTCTTCGAGATAAATAGACGTAACCCCTGCATCTATTACCCTTTTGATATGTCTTTGCATAATATAGTTCAGGTAATTATCCGTCGGGACAATATAAGGCACCATGTGGCCATGCCATATCGTATCCCAGTTTTGCTGTACCTGTCCTTCATCCAAATGCGTTTTGCAATCCCAGCCGCCTGTAAAATAGTCCTGGTATTCCCCCCATGCGATTCCGGTCATGAAATGCGTTACATAACCATGCTCTTGCAAGGATTTCACCCTTTCCTCGAATACTTTACCTTTTCTTTTTTCGGAGGGATTACCACCTACGCCATATACGATAGCAATATCAGCACGCACGTCAGTAACCGGCTTCCATTCCTGGGCCGTCTGGAAGGTCGTTTTTTGCCGGGGAGTTTCCTTTGGAGTAGTAGAGGTTTGCGCTTCCGATATGAAATAAGCAAAAAAGGCTAATGCAAACAGGATGAATTTCTTCATTTCAAATTTTCTTTAATGGATTCCGTGCTGGGGAAAGATACAAAATTATAATCTACCTATCAAGAATCAGGTGTATTGCTATTATCAAGTAATAACTCCAATTGCTGGTTGTTGTTGTTCATGACAGGGAAAAGGCGATTTCTGTGCAAGACCATGGGATGTTCACGATATTTGCTCAGCAATAACAATGCTTTGGGTAATAATGGAATGTCCACACCGATACATGTCTTTTCTCGTTCTGTATGCAACCAAAATTTATTATCGCTATTTTTCATAATATTTTGAGTTGTAAGATTAGAAAGATCCACTGGTGCTAATCCTGTATAGCAACTGAAAACAAAAAGGTCTCTTGCTAAGGATAATTCAGAATCCAACAATTTACACTGTTCAATACATTGCAATTCCTGTTCATTTAAGAAACGTCGGTCATATTTTAAAAAGAAATCTGATAATTTTCAAATGGATCTTTCTACATCCATCCAAGCTTAACGCTAAGACGGACTATTTTTCGCAGCAGCTCAATATACTTCATCAGTCCGTTATAATGACATGAATCAAAATATTTCAACGGGGAGTATTCTCTGTGAATTTTTTCCGCTGTAATTATCCTGTTGTTCAATAGGCAGTACCCTGTTTATCTGCATTATTTTACCGCGTTATTGAGCTGACGAAGTTCAGGAAGTAAATCTTTGGCACGGTTGTGCTTTTCATCCCATACCTTGATACCTACCCATTCTTTGATCGAAAAGTTGTTCACTGTAATGCACGCGAAAATGGGCCACTTTGCATCCTTTACTTTGGTTTTACTGACAAAAAAGCAGATGGCAATTGCTTGCTGATTGCCCTTCATAATTCATTCATATTCAATGTCAAATAAATTGGGTTGAATAGCGATTTTCTTGAAGCCCTGAAAAGAAGATCTAAAATGATATAAGATTATACAACTTTTAATTGACGTAAAAGAACTATTAACGAGGGTTGTATAGTCAAAAAATGAAGAATAGACTTCCCCGAAAATATGTCTATTCAGTCGGACAATACTAAGTTAGCATTCTGTATCTGTTTGCCAGAATTTATACAGTTGAGCAAAAGGCTTATTTGAATGAAATTATATTTTATAGACCCATATTTAATTTTCGGTAAAAATTTTCCACTCATCAATACTCATTGTATCACCGGAGAAAGGAATTACTTTTTCAACTAAAAATTCGTGTACATCATCGTGAGGGTCGGCACAGGCGTCACGAAGCACCGTTACGTGATAGTCTTTATCAGCCGCTTCTCTTAAAGTACTTAACACGACTCCTGTAGTTGAAATGCCTGAAAGCGCCAAAAAATCGATTTTATTTGAGCGGAGTATGAAGTCCAAATCACTACCGGAAAACGCACTGACTCTTTTTTTAACGACAATTAAATCGTTGTCCTGTACTTTGATTTTAGGATGAAATGAAGTACCGTCATAAGCTTCCGTAAACATTACTTTGCTTTCTTTCAAAGCATTGAAACGAGGATGTTTCTCATCTATTTCCGGATGTCCTTCTCTAAATTCCAACTTGACATAGATAACCAATATACCGGATTTATGGGCGTAATCGACGGCTCTGTTTATATTTCGTAAAACATTCTCCGGGTCAGAAATGAGAGCGGTTATATCTTTTTGAATATCCATAACCAGTAATGCGGTGCGTTGTTGTTTCTGATTTGTTTTCATATTTCAATTGTTTAAACTGTTTTATTGATATTGAACTTTATTCTTTCTTTTAAAATATAATGGAATGAGAAATAAAAAGACCAGAAGACAAGCTAAAAGAGCCATAAGCGCAAGGGCGTGCAAACCTTTGTCCGTTGCGCCTGCCTTAAATTGGAATTTCAGAGCGGTTCCGGAAAGTATCGCTCCAATGTAACCCACCGTACGATACAATCCGAAACAGACACCAATCGAATCATCGGGAGCTTCACTATATAAAGTTGCCTGATTGGCTATCGTTAAAATTCCCATTGCAGCACCAATCGTGGTCGTAATAATGATAATCAGATAGGTTGGCGAACTCGAATCGAGTGTATAAATTCCAACGGAAGAAATGGCGATGCATAGTGCGCCAATTGACAGCAATAAAAGATATTTTTTACTTTTTGAAACTAATACGCTCAATATCATCGCCATCAGAGAAAAGGGCAGCATAATGAAACCTACATTGGCAGGACGGATATTTTTAGATTGTTCCAACCATTGCGGAAAACCGTACAATACAAGGTATATGATAAAGTTGATGCCTATTTGACGTAGAAAAGTCGTGTTCAAAAAGAAATTTAAGCCAAGAATTTTCACATCAATAAATGGTCTGGGATGCTTGCGTTCTACATAGATTAGTACGATTAGTAAAAGTATAGTTATGGGTATTTTCCTATATAAGTTAGTGGGATAAAGTATGGTTACTAAGAAAGAAAGTAGAAAAATAGAAAAGGCTATAAATCCTATCAGGTCAATATCTTGAATGATTTTTGAAAAACGTTTTTTCTCTTGTTGGGTTACATCTCCTGCGTTTTTCATTTCAAAAAAAGAAAATGCCAAGCCTATGAGTGCTAATGGAATATTTATAAAGAAAACGCCTTTCCAACCAAAATTATCTGATAAAATCCCGCCAAGAAATGGTCCGAACACTAATGAAACTTGCCCTGCAATAGCTATGATGCTCAACACAATGCCCGGGACTTCTGTTGCGTTTTCCCTGTATCTCTTTCGGATTAGTGTGATAGAAGATGGATAAGCTGCGGAACTGCCCAATCCGAGCAAGACTCGTGAAACAATCAGACTATCAAAATTTTGGGCACATTCTCCAATGATGCCCGAAAGTAAAATGAGCAAGAACCCAAACAAATTGATTGCGACCGGACTGAAAACATCACACAAGCGTCCCATTAAAGGTTGACCAATAGCCGATGCGAAATATAAGGGTATAATGAGTAATGCGATAGCTTCCTGTGTTTGCCCAAAGGCTGCAAGAATAGTAAGTATCGCAGTGGAAAGCATTGTTGAATTCAATGGATTTAACATATTTCCAAGCACTAATGGTGCTAAAAAGACTGCAATGTTTTTTTCTTTTTTAGGAAGCATTATAAGTAATTTACTTTGCAAAGTTACTTTACTTTTTTTTTACATACCAAAGTTACTTTGGTTTTTTTTATCTTTGTAAGATGAATGAAGACAATTTAAACGTTACGGACTTTGATAAAGAAGTTGCGAATAAGGTAAGAAACCTCGTTTCTCAGTTGAACAGAAAATTAAGAAAGCAGATAAACAACAACGA
>JAATFC010000342.1 GCA_015655435.1 Chitinophagales bacterium
CATCGGCTGGCTGTACAGGAATGGACGGACGAGCAGAATTTTGCGTATTTTGGACCATGTAGTTACCCGCATTTCCACGGACATAACTATGAGGTAGAAGTGAAAGTCGTTGGGGTTCCTGACCCAATAACTGGTTACGTAATTGATCTGAAACTCATCAATACCTACTTGGAAGAGGAGGTTTACGCAAGATTTGACCACAAAAATCTTAATCTGGACACGGAAATTTTTAAAGACCAATTACCTACGGCAGAAAATATTTGCAAAGCGATTTATAGTCTTTTGCGTAAAAGACTCGCGCCTGAACTGGAATTGCAGATTCGCCTGTATGAAACGCCACGCAACTTCGTAGAATATCCGGTTAGATAAAAAGTAAATGAATTATAGTCCTTCAACATCTTAACGACAATACAATATGGCATACAGAAAGATAGAACAATACGACGAGGAAACTACACAAAAACTAGAAAAACATTACCGACAGATATTGGAAGACTTGGGCGAAGACCCGACGCGCGAAGGTCTGATTAAGACGCCTCTTCGCGTTGCCAAAGCGATGCAATACTTAATGCAAGGTTACGAACAGGACGCTATTGAAATATTGAATTCCGCAAAATTTACCGCACCTAAAAGCGAAATTGTCATTGTAAAAGACATCGAACTATATAGTCTGTGTGAGCATCACATGTTGCCATTTGTCGGAAAGGCTCACGTAGCTTATATTCCGAATGGTTACATCACAGGACTTAGCAAGATTGCAAGAGTAGTTGACGTATTTTCCCGTCGTCTTCAAGTACAGGAAAGACTGACGATGCAGATTATGAACGCTATTGACGAAGCACTGCATCCTCTAGGTGTCGCGGTTGTCGTGGAAGCCAATCACATGTGCATGATGATGCGTGGTGTCCAAAAACAAAACTCATTAACGACAACATCTACATTCTGTGGAGAATTTGAAAACGACGTGACGAGAAGTGAATTTTTAAGGTTAATTCAAAAACAATAAGCATAAAAAGGAGCGAGCGTTCGCTCCTTTTCTATTGATAGTTGTCCAACAAAAATGACAACTATATAAAAGTGATTCTTTATGCATTTGTTTACATTTATCCAACAAAGCAACACCTATGGCGCAACGTTATAAGTACAGAATCGAAGGAAACGAGATAACTGTATATCCTTTGCACTTAATGAAAATATTAGCATTTGTCTTATGTGCTGTTTTCATTTTACTCAGCGTTCCTATTCTAATTTTTGCTTTTAAATCCACAGAAAAGGAGACATTTTTCATATCTTCTTTGACGGTTTTATTTGCTGCTATTTTCTGCTTACCGTTTTTCATTTTGTCCAAGCGAAAAATTATTTTTGATGGCAATACGCAATGTGTGTACAGAAAAAATATTTTCGGAAGAAAGAAGCTGTTGGACTTTTCCGCAATACACGAAATCGCACAACGCAATACGGGTCTGCAATCCGGTTATTTCATCGCACAAAAAGGAGACCTATACGGAAAAGGTATTTATATTGGTACTCCTTCCAAAAGTGATACTGATTTTACTAGTACCGTTTTGCCTGCAATAAACCAACTCATTACGCAAACGAAGCCAGAACCTCCGTCCACTGCAACTATAAACAACTATAAAAACGGACAGTTCGACTTTTACGAATCGAGAACCAACGAGTATATTTTAAAACCTGCAAACAAGATAAAATATATCATTCCATTAGTAATAGTCGGAATCGTATGGGGTTTTATGTTGCATTCTTTCTTGAATGGCAGCATGAAAAAAGATACTTACCTAGCATTCATACCTAGTATTCCTTTTATCCTAATATTTGCCAATATGACAAAACGCATAACATTTGACTTAGTCAACAATATGTTTATAGTCCGATACCTTGGTATCGTTATGGAAAAAGAAAAAATGGAAGATTTCATCAATTTCAAGATAACAAGAAAAACGACAAATGGTATGCATTCTGGTACAGACGTGCGATTGTTATTCCATGCTGTCAATGGTAAACAAAAACAGTCTTTTCCACTCCATGACTTCAACAAAACTCAAAACATCGAACGCCTAATTGACGAAACAAAATATATCATCAACACTATAAACGGATAGAAGGTAGAATCGTATAAAAAGCGAGATTCCAAAATTTTCAGAATCTCGCTTTTATCATTTCCTTCTCCTTATAAGATTGCTACTTGGAGGAACTAGTTTTCCTCTTCAATAGCAAAAAGAATATTGTCAGCATCAGAAAAATGAATGCCAATATACCATAAGTCAATATAGCACTTTGGTTATAAACAATTAAATGTTTTTCATCAAAGTAGTGCCCTTCGGAATTGTAGTTGAAGTTAAGTCTACGAAAAAATACAAACAATAGCATAATCGTCAATATCGCTGACACCCTCATTGATATTGTATAAAAAACGACCTTGTATTTAGCTTCCATAATCCGATGTATTTGAATGTCCATATAGCATTTAGCAATAAGGGTTTCGGAAACATTTCCGAAACCCTTATTGCAATATAGTTCAATGATTTATCCTAAC
>JAATFC010000325.1 GCA_015655435.1 Chitinophagales bacterium
CAGTCCATTCGTTACGAAGAAGACCCCGTTATCTTCATGGAAAGCGAGGTTGCCTATGGCGACAAAGGAGAAGTTCCGGAAGAAGAATATTATATTGAATTAGGTAAAGCAGCGGTTGTAAAACCCGGTACGGACGTTACGATTGTTTCTTTTAACAAGTTGATGAAAGTGGTGAAAAACGCGGCTATCGAACTGGAAAAAGAAGGCATCAATGCGGAAGTCATTGACTTATTGACCATACGTCCTTTGGACTGGAAAACGGTATTGGAAAGTATCAAAAAAACCAATCGTTTGGTTATAGTCGAGGAACAATGGCCATTTGCGTCTATCAGTTCCGAACTGGCTTACCAAATCCAAAAAGAAGGTTTCGACTATCTGGACGCACCGATTAAGCGAGTTACCAGCATAGACGCACCGATGCACTACGCTCCTACTTTGGCAGATGCTTATTTGCCTAATGTGGACCAAGTAGTGAGAAAGGTAAAAGAAGTGATGTATCAACAAAAATAAGTTCTGAGCTCAGCTCATTAAGAAAAGGATGTTAAACACAGTTATATTTGACATGGATGGTTTGCTTATCGACAGTGAGCCATTATGGAAAGAAGCAGCGCAGGAAATTTTTGGAAATTACGGCATCCAACTTACTGACAACCAATACCTAAAGACAACAGGATTACGCACAAGGGAATTTGTTGGACATTGGTTTAAGTATTTCAAGTTGGACGACAATCAGTTGGAATCTGCCGAAAAAGCAATATTGGACAAGGTTGGAGAGCTCGTCGCACGAAAAGGCAAACCGATGCCCGGCGTAAAATATATATTTGAATATTTCAAAAATATTGGCTTCAAGATAGGTTTGGCATCATCTTCGCCGATGAGGCTAATCAATCAAGTAACTGAAATGTTGGGAATCGGAGCATATATACAAGAGACGACATCAGCAGAAAACTTATTGAACGGCAAGCCGCATCCACAAGTGTACATCAATTGTGCGTTGGCTCTGGACAGTTTGCCTACGGAATGTTTGGCATTTGAGGATTCGTTTAACGGTATGATTGCAGCAAAGGCAGCACGGATGACGTGTGTGGTCGTTCCGGAACGAGAACAGTACAAATTGGAAAAATGGGCGGCAGCAGATTTAAAAATTTCTTCGCTACAAAATTTCAATACCTTACATTTGAACATTCTACAGAATTAATAATTAAAAATTTTAAACCTGTTTTATCCAGAAAAGCACATCCCGCATGGTTTTTGTTTTTCGTCCGAACGATAGAATAGTATTGTTAAAAACCTAAAATAAAAATTGAATTATGGACACTTCAAAATTTATCAAAGCTTATTGTTTGAAAACCAAGGAAAAAGATGTTCCTATGCACAACGCTGTTGTATCTAAAACAGCTAGAGGCGGTTATATAGCAAAAGGCGATGATGGCAAAGGCAATAAAATGAGTGCAATTCTTGGTGAAGCAAAAGCTTTGCAAGCTATCAAAGATGGTGTTGCCAAGAAAGATTTCTAAGATATTGTCAAGAAAAGGATAACGTCCTTCATTGGAAAAGGTTTAGCGATTGCTAAACCTTTTTTGTATTTATACGGCAGAAGTTTCTTTATTGGGTATTATCTTTTCTATCAAATCATCCAACCGATTCTCTGCGCCTAATATCCGAGCCAAACGTCTGATGACGTTTTCCACGATGGCATCGGGGCAACTTGCGCCGCTGGTAATTAAAACCGTTACAGGTCTTTTTTTCGGAAGATAACCGTTAGTCGCCAATTCATCCTTATTGGCCCAGTCACAATGGGAGATTTCATTTTCGGACAATATTTTTTCTGCTTCGTTGATGAAATACGTCGGAAGGTACTGTTCGCATATTTCCGCCAGATGAGAAGTGTTGCTGCTTTTGTAGCCACCAACCACCAAGGCAAAATCTGCCTCGTCGTTTTTTTCCATCAGACCTTGCACTGCAGACTGGTTGTCACTGGTAGCATAACAAAGCGTGTCCCGCGTATCCGCAAAACGAGTTTGTATATTGGAATCATCCAAACCGTGGTATTTTTTGATAAGAATTCGCAGATATTCGGATATTTCCAATGTGCTGCTTGCCAATTGTGTAGTTTGGTTGACAACTCCTATTCTTTCCAAATCTTTTTCCACATCAAAACCTTCAGAATACAATCCTTTGAACTGTTCGTAAAACTTTTCTGATGGATATTCCTGGGTGATGTATTTTCCTAATTCAATTGCATCATTCAAATCATTGACAACAACTGTCGGCGTATTGGACGAGGCATGCGAAAAAGTAGCTCGCGTTTCCTCATGTTTCGGTTTACCGTGTACGACGATGGAATAGTTTTTTTCTGCAATCTGGGCAGAACGATTCCATACTTTTTCCACAAAAGGGCAAGTCGTGTTGTATTGTTTGGTTGGAATACCTATTGCGTTAAGTTTGGATTCAATTTCCAATGTTGTCCCAAATGCCGGAATAATCACGACATCATCCGCAGTCAGCGATTCGAACGGAATCAACTGCGCACCGTAAGTATCCTGCAAAAACTGAACACCTAATTGTTCGAGATCGGCATTAACCTGCGGATTGTGTATCATCTCGCTCAGCATAAAGACACGCTTTCCCTTATTGTCCGCTATTGTCCGGAAAGCTATGTCTATGGCATTTTCAACTCCATAACA
>JAATFC010000263.1 GCA_015655435.1 Chitinophagales bacterium
AAAAAATAAATATTTTATGTTTTACTAATGTTTTCATTCTGAACAAGTTCTACTTTTAATTGTTGATTACGCCTAAAACAGAATAACAAATAAGATGATAAGTACGGATTAGCAATTCTAAAGTATTTATCGCAATTCATTTCACAGCTATATTTTACCAGTCTTCTCACAATAAAGTTTGTCATTTTTCATCTAAAACCACAATTATGTCAGTAAACATCCTGGATCTTGTAAAACAGGCTTTGCCTGCTGATTTTGTTTCCAAATTCAGCACTGCCAACAACGAAAGCGAGGCAGATACCCAAAATGGTCTGAAAGCCATTATCCCGACTTTGTTATTGGAACTATCGTCCCTCCCCAAAGAAAAATTCGGAGGCATTTGGGACATTATCAAGGGTTTCATCGGAAGTTCAAGCACATCCACCGACACGACCACTAGCACGACTGGCATAGGAAGCATATTGAGCAGTCTGTTTGGCGACAAACTTTCCGGTATCGTAGTCGCAATCTCGTCTTTTACCAATCTGAAACCATCGTCTACTCAAGGATTATTGAATGCAGTTACACCCGTTACTTTGAATGCTGTTGGTTCACACGTAAGTCCGGAAAATCCATCTGGTGTATTGGAGTTCCTAAAATCACAAAAAGACCATCTGTTAGCGGCGATACCTACAGGATTGAGTTTAGGTAGCCTTGGCCTCAATGCTTTCAAAAGCGCAATTCCTAGCACGCAAACTACACACCAAGCTACGACCACTCATGAATCTGAAAAAAGCGGTGGCGGAGGTTTTGTAAAAGTGTTGATAGCTTTAATCATATTGGCAGCATTGATTTATTTCTTTGCAAAAGGATGCAAAAACAAAGAAGCTGTCCCTACGCCAACGGACACAACGACAAATACACATGACTCATCGGTATCGACAATAACATCTCTGCATGAGAGCATCAAAGTAACCTTGCCAAACGGTCAGCAATTGGATGCTTATAAAGGTGGTATCGAAGATCAATTGGTAACTTTCCTGAAAAGTGATTACAAAAAACTAGGAGTTGATTCTTTGAAAAACATTTGGTTCAATTTTGACAACTTGAATTTTGAAACAGGAAGCGATAAAATCACGGATTCAAGTCAAGTACAAATCAACAATATCGTTGCGATATTGAAAGCCTTCCCGACTTCTAAAATCAAGATTGGCGGTTATACTGACAAGACAGGAGACGAAGCCAAAAATCTGAAACTGTCCAAGGAACGTGCTGAAGCAGTGAAAAACGCTTTGGACAAAGCAGGTGTAAGCGCGCAAGTAACTGGTGCAGACGGCTATGGCTCACAATATGCCAAATTCGCTGCTGACGCACCTGAAAGTGACCGTGTCAACGACCGTCATGTTTCCGTGAGTGTTCGCGAATAATTTTTCATATAAAAAACTTATTTTTTACGAAAAATCCCGGGTAATTACCTGGGATTTTTCATTGGCTACAATAACATTTACCTTTGGCACATGGCAAAAGCAAAAACGGTCTTTTTCTGCAAAAACTGCGGTTATGAAAGTATAAAATGGTTGGGGAAATGCCCAGCCTGTAACGAATGGAACACTTTTGTCGAAGAAGTGGTGGAAAAAAACAATGCGACTACAGACAAGCAAAACTGGTCCGACTATAAAGAAAAACAAACAGGCGACAAAAAATCAAAAATCGTTTCTCTCAATGAAGTTCAGGGCGGAGAGGAACGTCGTATCACTACCAAGGATGCGGAACTCAATCGTGTATTGGGCGGCGGTATCGTCGCAGGAAGTATTGTATTGATTGCCGGAGAACCGGGTATAGGAAAGAGCACTCTTTTCCTGCAAAACGCTTTGCTTTTGCCCAATATAAAAACCTTGTACATCAGCGGCGAAGGAAGCGACACGCAGATAAAAATGCGTGCAGATCGACTGCAAATACAAAATGAAAATTTCTATCTATTGACGGAAACGTCCACCCAGTCTATATTTAAAGAAATAAAACAACTACAACCCGATTTACTGATAGTCGATTCCATACAGACGATGGAATCCAACCTATTGGATGCATCACCCGGAAGCATCACGCAGATACGCGAATGCGCAGCCGAGTTCCAACGCTTTGCAAAAGCAACGGGGACGCCCGTTTTTCTTATTGGACACATCACGAAGGATGGAACTATTGCGGGTCCAAAGATATTGGAACACATGGTCGATGCGGTATTGCAGTTTGAGGGTGACCGACATTACACATACCGCATATTGCGTACACTCAAAAACCGATTTGGAAGTACTTCCGAACTAGGCATTTACGAAATGGCGGGAAACGGTATGCGTGCCGTCACCAATCCTTCCGAAATCCTCATTACTGAAAAAGAGGAAGCACTTAGCGGC